>DOYA01000168.1 GCA_003518755.1 Clostridiales bacterium
CAGCAACTGTAAGAGTTAAGTCACTTACTTTTCTTTGTTCTTCAGTTGGGTTTATAATAATCTCTCCATCAACTAATCCAACATTTACAGCAGCTGTTGGTCCTCCCCATGGAATATCAGAAATAGAAAGTGCAGCTGAAGCACCTATCATTGCAGCTACTTCTGGTGAATTATCTTGATCTACTGACATAACTGTTGCTACGACTACTACATCATTTCTAAAATCTTTTGGGAATAGAGGTCTTAATGGTCTATCTATTGCTCTTGATGTTAAAATTGCTTTATCAGAAGGCTTTCCTTCTCTTTTAGAATATGAACCTGGAATTTTTCCAACAGAATATAATTTTTCTTCAAAATCTACTGACAATGGAAAAAAGTCTATTCCATCTTTTGGTTCTTTAGATGCTGTTACATTTACCATAACAACTGTATCTCCGTATCTAACTAATACACTACCATTGGCTAAACTTGCCATTTTTCCTGTTTCTATTGTTAATTTTCTTCCTGCTAATTCTGTTTCATAAATTTTATACATTTTTCATTCCTTTCATTTTTACGGTTTAACCGATTTTTGACACCAATTTTTTGATTTTTTTAGGTATTTAATTAGTATGTAACCTCTATAATACGTTTATTTTGCGTTTAAGCATATTATACAAGCTACACTTAAACTAATAATAAACCTAAAAATTTTTGAATTAATAATATTTGACTTTAACGAATTACAATAAAACAAGGGGCTGAAAATAGATATGCCCCTTTATTTAATTATTTTCTTAATCCTAATTTTTCAACTATTTCTCTATATCTATTTAAATCTTTTTTAGATAAATAGTTTAATAGATTTCTTCTTTTTCCAACCATTTTCAAAAGACCACGTCTTGAATGGTTATCTTTTTTGTGAACTTTTAAGTGTTCAGTTAATTCATTGATTCTTTCTGTTAAAAGAGCTATTTGAACTTCTGGAGAACCAGTGTCTTTTTCATCTCTTTTATACTTTCCAATGATTTGAGCTTTTGCTTCTTTAGAAATCATATTTACACCTCCTATTTTTTTACTCCTAAAACTGAGTTTAAAATCAGGTGTCAAGATTAAAAACTAAGTTTTAGGTATTTACTTTGCATATTATACTATAAAATTACTGATTTTGCAAGAGATTTTTAAAACTTATTGGCTTTAAAAATGTATAAGTGTCAATGATGTGAAACAAAAATATATAAAAAGTTTATAATTAAATTGCATATTCTCGAGAAATTAGATTTTCTCTATTTCTTAATGAGCTATATTATTATGTGCTTCTTATTATCTTATTTGTCATATGCCTTATCAGTTTCTCTATTGTCCATTTTGAAAATTCTTTTTATTTTACTAAATATTTTTAAATCTGGATTTTCATTATGTTTGGCTCTTTTTCCATTATTGTATGATTTTACAAACATTGGATATAATTCATATTTAACATTAAATATCTTAAAATCTTCTAATTCATTTTTATCAAGGCAATCCAAATATACATCCAATTCGTTCATGGTTCTACATGCAGAAATTATAGCAGGGTGTAAAAATTTTTTTCTCATCATTTCTGTTGCTATTGTTACTGCATCAATAAAACTATAATTTTCCCTTTCTCTAGCTAATTTTATTGTTTCAGCATATCTACTTGCAAATTGTATTTTAAAATCCGAAAAATTTCTTGTAAATTTATCTTCTATTACCTCTTCTGCAGAACTGTATTTACTCTTCTCCTTATTAAGAATTCTTAATACCTCTTCTGCTTTGTATGGTAATATAACTTTCCCCTGTTTTTCAGATATTAAAAGTGTATTGTTATTTTTTATATGAATTTCTTTATCTTCTGTTTCATCTATATAATTTACTATTTGATCTTCTTGTATAACATTTTCTTTTTTTTCTGTTGCATTTTGAATATTTGCTTTTTCAGTTACTACTTTTTCCATTTCTTTTTCGTGTTCTTCCTTCATTTTTTCGAGTGTTTTTGCTAAATCAATCATTAATACATTTATATAATTTTCTGTTAACTGTTCTTCAAAAATGCTATTAACTATATAATTATTTCTAATTTCTCTGTATTTTTTATTATATTTATTTAATATTTTCTTTTCTACTCCTATATTACCTGTTGAATCAATATTTCTTAGTAAATTTGTCAATAGTTCTAAATTATTATCAATTTTATTCATTTGTGTTTGAAATACTTGCTTTTTGTTTTCCATATCCTCTTTATTTAGATTATTTTTCTCAGCAATTCCATCTTCAAATACTTGCATAGTATCTAAATATGTATTATATAAAGATATTCTTTTGCTATATGAATTTTTATAATTTTCTAGTTCTTTGTAATCCAATTCGATTTGTTTTCTTATATTCTTATCATTGTAAAATATCATTAACTATCATTCTCCTCATATTTTGGAACATTATATAGCTTTCTCGCATTTTCTCTTGCTATTATTTTTTCTTCTTTGTTTTTATCTCTTATATATGATAATATAATAACTGCAAATAGAATTGTAATTCCTGTTCCAGTAAACATTTTTGTAATGACTGTTCCTAATTTGCTTATTTTAAACACTAATGTTCCCTTCACTTGGCTATAGTCTACTAATTTTGAATCTTCACTATTGTTGTTATCTCCTTTTGTCTTATAGTAATTTTGTCCATCTTTTTCTATTATATCTACTACCCTATGAGTTATTGTATCTATTCCGTTTTCGGAGGTATAATTAATTATATCTCCGATTTTTATTTCTTCTTCTGGTTTTTCTCTTATAATTATTACATCTCCAATATTGTATTCAGGTTCCATACTTCCTGTAGCAACTACATATTGTCTAAATCCCAAAATACTAATATTGTTTTCATGCTTTACACATTTTTTGTACCCTGCAAGTATTGTTATTAAAATAATACCTGCAATAATTGGTACATAAACTATTTTAAGCAATCTTTTTATAATTAACTTTTTTTCGTATTTTTTCTTTATAATTTCATTAGTATAAATCATTTTATCCCCCAATTAATCATGTTATGTTTATTCTAAATGTAA
>DOYA01000075.1 GCA_003518755.1 Clostridiales bacterium
TAATAATAATTTCCATCAAATTCTTTTATATAAAATTGCCTATCATCCATTAATACTCTTGAAGAAACTAAAATTGATTTATATTCTTCATTGTTTTCTATATTTTTAAATTTTTCTTTTATAATTCTTCCTGTTTTTATTTCAAAAGATACTGCAATAGTAAATATAAGCATTGTTTGCATTACTCTATTGTTTGTATTTGGATATAATTTACTAACTTCTTCATATATTTTGTTAAAATCATTCAAAGCATGTTTTAATATACGTAAATTTCTTGTTCCACTTTTTTTGAATGTACTAATAATTAACTCTGTATTTTCTCTTAAAAATCTTATTAAATCTCGATTTTGCTCAAACCTCATAAGTATACCATTTATAATGTAATCAAATTGAGGAGCATATTCAAATGTTTCACCAATAAGTTTTTCTTTTATTCTTTCATAATCTATAGCTTTATCAAATACGGTTTCTATTTTATCTTGTATCTTTTTTACCATTGGAATGTCTTTTTTCTCAAGCTCACCTTGTTTATCTAAAAGATATGTTGCAATAAAAGTTTTCATTTCCAAATTGCTATTTTTAATTTTTGTTGATAATTCTTTTTCATTACAAATTATTATTGTTTTTATATGATCATGTTCAACAAAGTTGTTTATATAACCTAAAATATCTATAACATCAACATTAGCTCTTTCTAAATCATCAAAACACAAAACTTTATCATCAGTTGCAAAAAAATCAGAATAATCTACTTTATTACCATTTGTGGCGGTTCCAAATAAATTTGCCATATCTATTCCTGTTTTCGCATATTCTGGAATTGATGTTTTTCCACTAGCTTCCATATACTTTCTTAGATTTTTGTTCATTAGTTGTGATGTTTCCATAAATATCTTTTTACTAATTTCTTCCAGATTAGAAATTCCATACAAAGACATATATATTGTTGTATATCTTTTACCATTTAATTGCATTGTATCAATCTTTTTCTTAATTTGATTATTCCAAAAATAGGTCTTTCCAGAACCCCATTCTCCATTTATCATAATTGCATAATCAGTATAATCTGACCTAACATAATCTAATATACTTTCTACTAAATCTTCCATTGTTTCTCTCCTTTTTTCATTTGGGGACGGTCCTTTTTTGCAAATTTTTTCATTTGGGGACGGTCCTTTTTTGCAAATGTTATGTAAATTAATCTTTTGCAATTGTAAATACATCAACCTTTTCTGCACCTGATTGTTTTAACAGTTTACTACATTCGTTTAGCGTAGCTCCTGTTGTAAAAATATCATCTACTATAAGTATTTTTTTATTAATTATTTTATCCATATTTTGAATTTTGTAAACATTTTTAACATTTTCTTCTCTACCGTTCATAATCTAACGTGCTTTGTGGTTTGTTATTAATGCCTTTTCTCAAAATATCATTTTCAAATTTGATATCAAAAAATTTTGCAAGTTCTATTGCAATTAATTTAGATTGATTGTACCCTCTATTATTAATTCTTTTTTTACTAATTGGAACTGGAATGATTATATCATAAAAATCAAAATGAAAATAGTTTTTTTCATAAAAAATAAAAAAATTTAAAAATGTTCTGAATAAATATGGTTTTTCATTAAATTTATAATCTAAAAGCTTTTCTCTAATTATACCTTCATATTTGAATAAATAAAAATGATTTTCAAAATTCTTGTCTTCATAGTAGTCTTGTCCAAAAACTGCTTCATTAAAGAGCTTATTTCTACACTTAATACATAAATAATTATCAGATAGTTTTCCACATATCCCACACATAGGTGGATAAATTAGGTCTAATAATTTGTTAAAAATTTTAATCTCTCCTTTTCTATAATTTTTGAAGTGAGAGGTTTGAAGTCGGAGGTCGGAGGTCGAAAATCAGACATCCTACCTCTTACCTCCTATTTCATGCTTCTCCTTCTCACATTCCACTTTCCACTTCTCACCTCAACCATAATCTAACTATTCTTCAACCCTAAAGCTCTTAAAGCCTCGCCAATATTTTTTACACCAATAATTTCCATTTTAAATTTTTCCTCTAAATGTTTTTTATTGTTCTCTGGAATTATGCACCTCTTAAATCCAAGCTTTTCAGCTTCTTTAAGCCTTTTTTCTATCATATTAATTCTTCTTACTTCACCAGTTAAGCCTACTTCTCCCATTATAACAGTATCTTTTGGAATTGGAATATTTTTAAAACTTGATGCACAAACACAAACTATACCTAAATCTATTGATGGTTCATTTAGTTTAATTCCACTAACAACATTTACATATATATCTTGTCCACCAATTTGTAAATTTGCTCTTTTTTCTAGAACTGCAATTAATACTGCTAATCTGTTATAATCTAGTCCATTTGCTGTTCTTTTAGGAATTCCAAATACTGATAAAGTAGTTAATGCTTGAAGCTCAATAAGCATTGGGCGAGTTCCTTCCATACTTGCTACTATACAAGATCCTGATGGATTATCATCTCTTTCTGAAATCAATATTTCTGAAGGATTTTCAATTTCAACTAATCCTTCTCCTTTCATTTCAAACATACCAATTTCATTTGTTGAACCAAATCTATTTTTTACACCTCTTAAAATTCTATAAGAAAAATACCTTTCTCCTTCTAGATATAAAACAGTATCTACCATATGTTCTAAAACTCTTGGACCTGCTATTGTTCCATCCTTTGTAACATGTCCAATTATTATTGTTGTAATTTGCCTTGATTTACAAATTCTCATTATTTGTGATGTGATTTCTCTTACCTGACTAACACTTCCGTGCTGCCGCTGTTAATTCATCAGAATACATTGTTTGAATAGAATCAATAATAACAAGTTTTGGTTGTAATTCTTCAATACTTTCTTTTACAATATCAATATCTGTTTCGCCTAAGAACAAAATATCATCATTATTAATTCCTAATCTATCTGCTCTTAATTTTATTTGTTCAGCTGATTCTTCTCCAGAAACATATAGAACTTTTCCTTCACCTTTTATTCTATCACATAGTTCTAAAATAAGAGTAGATTTACCAATTCCTGGCTCTCCTCCAAGTAATATTAATGAACCTTTAACTATGCCTCCACCAAGTACTCTATCTAATTCTCCAAATCCTGTAGATATTCTAGAAACCTCTTGGCCTTTATATGAATTTAATGCTTTAGGCTCATTTCTTTCCTTAATCTTTTTCACTCCATTTTCTGTAACTTTTTCAATCTTTTGTTCAAAAAAAGTATTCCAACTATTACACGCTGGACATTTTCCAAGCCATTTAATACTTTCATAACCACATTCATTACAAACAAAAATAGTTTTTGCAGGTTTTGCCATAAATCACACTTGTCCTTTCTCTCTAATTTGCTTTATTTTACAATATTTTTTTGCATAATGCAAGTGCAATTTGGGAGGTTGTCATTGGGGACGGACCTTTTTGACAACTTTAATATTATCAAGAATAGAATCGAATTTAAACATAAACAAAAAAGTTGTCAAAAAGGTCCGTCCCCAATGACAACCTCCCACATTACCAATTATCTGCCAAAATTTGTGAACAGTAATAAGAATATTATTATAAAGAATAAGATTTCGCTATCATTTGAACAGCCACATCCATTTCCTCCAAATAATCCTCCAAACATTCCATTATTATTGTATCCACATGAACGATCATTTTGTCCTTGCATATTTAAATTATTTTCTGGCATTTTAAATCCTCCTTTATTTTTTTATTGTATAGTATGAATGTAATTATTGTTTTGTTACTTATATATTTCTTTTTATTAACATTTATATTACATTTTTGTAATAATTCATTTATCCCTCTTATTTTATGATATTATAAATATGAAAAATCATACAAAAAAGGAATCAGTAAATGAAACAAATTGAAATATATAATGAAGATTTAAAAGCTTTTTTTGGAACCAGTCAAATAACTAGAGAAATACTTTTACAAAAGAATTATTTTCCTTTTTATATTCCACTTAACTCTAGAAGTATACCTACATTAGAAGAACTTAACAAGGTTATAGAATTCTTTGATGATGTTCAATGTACAATTGGTTTTTCTCCCAAAAATCCTCAATCACATGCAGTTAATATGGAAAAAGGAGTGTTTGAAGATGATTCAAATGCTATAATAGAAGCTTTGGAGAAAACATCTACCTCTGTTTCAAAAATTGAACTTTATGGTTATTTTAAATATCTATCTCTCCCAAACAATTTGATGAATAAATTTACCAAACTTGATACATTAGTAATACATGGATCAGGAGAAAACTCTAGCATAAACACTTTATCCCTACCTCCAAATCTTTCAACAATTAAACTATATAATTTAACTGGTATATCTAGTTTAGATACTTCTCAAGTAAAAAGTCTCTCTGATTTAGTTCTTTTTTTAGATGATTTCTTTCTACTTGATGGTAAAACTAATCTACCTTTTGATAAAATTGAAAATTTAGATTTGACAGATAATACATCAGATAGAGTTTTAAACTTAAATAATTTACAACAAAGATTTCCAAATTTAAAAAACTTAAAGATGCACCCAGATTATAAATTTCTTGGACCTTTATCTAAAAAAGAAATTTCATTTTTGGTAAAAGTAGCTGGTCAAATTAAGATAGAAAATACATATGATAATTTAGCTGATTTTTTCATAAAGGATTATATACCATTTGAAATTAAAGGAATAAAAAAAATAGGTAATATATTCTATGATCCCAAAAAAATTAAATTAAAACCTATAGAGCTAGATTATAAAAAATATAAAAATATATCAGATAAATCACGATTTAAAAATGCATTTGTAAAAATTAATATTAAAAACATGTCTGAACTTTCAACTGAAGAAGCCATTAAATTAAAAGAGCAAACTCCCAATTGTCAAATATCTGTTAGAGAAGTTGACAATAATTTAAGTATTTATAGTCTAAATGATTATATTTTAATGAGTCAACGACTTGATAAAATCTTAAGTGGGATTAATCCAAATTCTTCTGAATTAGAACAATATTCTTATATTTATAATGCTATGTATGCAATATTTTATAATGATGCTGCACTTGATAGTAAGGATCCTGAATTTATAAAATCTCATCCTTATAATAATTTTTATGCCTCATGTTTAAATAATTCATCTAGAAATCTATTAGGTGCATTAAAATACAATCAAGCTGTTTGTTCAGGATTTGCTTCAGCAATTCATAATGCATGTGCCAGACAAGGTCTAAAAAGTATAATAGTTGGAGGGTGTTTCTATACTTTTGTAGATTTATCTACTCTTCAGAAATATGATAAAGAAAACCATAGATATACAATTTTAAAGTGCTTTGACTCATTTCATTACTTAATTAAAGACCGTGAAGCACTACACGCATGGAATTTAATTCAAATTAATGGTGCTTGGTATAATTCGGATTCTAGTTCTGATGTGAATCGAATACGTGAAGGCTACTTACCTAAGTATTTTTTGTTTAGTGATGCGGAGAATATTCAAAGATGCTGTAAGCGTAATGAGTTTTTAACTATAAAATGCCATACTCCATTTCCATCTTATAAATTAGCTGAAACTTTCCCAAGCTTACAGCCTGAACCACCAGTGAGAATATTTACATTGTCACAAAATCAATTCAAAATATTAAAGAAAGTAATCTCAGATTATAATAATCCTTTAAGAATAATGACAAATGCATATAAGGAGATTTCTGGTTTTAGAAGATATAAAAAATCCAAAAAGAAATACCCTATTCCTCTTAATCCTCCTTCCGATACACCTGAAAGGAGTTTTAGAGAAAATCTAATTATACAAGAATTTGAATCACCAAGAGGAATGACTTTTACTGATGATGTAGTTTATCCAAAAGACATTCAAACTGATAGAGAATCTGAACTATAATTATCTCAATTGGTGACGAGGAATAACTAAAACATTTATCGATTGACAGAATTATGTTAATTAATATATAATATGACTATATTTTATGAAAGGGTAATTATAAATGATTGAATTATTATCTCCTGTTGGAAATTTTGAATGTTTAAAATCTGCTGTACAAAATGGAGCAAATGCTGTATACCTTGGAGCAAGTTCATTTGGGGCACGAGCTTTTGCTGGTAATTTTGATGATGAAGAATTAAATAAAGCAATAAACTATGCTAAACTTCGCAATGTTAAAACTCATTTAACATTAAATACCCTTATAAAAGAAAATGAATTTGATGATGCTTTTGATTTAGCCAAAAAATCCTATGAATATGGAATAGATGCAATTATAGTACAAGATATTGGTTTAGCATTAAAACTACTATCTGAATTTCCTGATATAGAAATTCATGCTAGTACTCAAATGACAACACATAATTTAGAAGGTGTTTTGCAATTACAGAATCTTGGTTTTAAAAGAGCTGTTCTTTCACGAGAATTATCAATTGATGAAATAAAATATATCTCACAAAATTCAACTATTGATTTAGAAGTGTTTATTCATGGTGCATTATGCATATCCTATTCTGGCCAATGTTTACTTTCTAGTATGATTGGCGGAAGATCTGGCAATCGAGGTAAATGTGCTCAACCATGCAGATTGCCATGGACTATCGGTTGCACAGGTGACAAAAAAATACCCGGTCCCAATTTGACACCTGGTTATCTTTTGAGTCCTAGAGATTTGTGTGGTTTGGAATTTATTCCTGAACTTATTAAAGCTGGTGTTACTTCACTTAAAATAGAAGGGCGTATGAAAAGCCCTGAATATGTTGCAACTGTTACTAGAATTTATAGAAAATATATTGATTTGGCTTATGATAATTCAAAACCTTATTTAATTGATGAAAAAGATAAAAATGATTTATTACAAGTTTTTAATAGAGGAGGCTTTTCTTCTGGTCATCTTTCTAATGAAAAAAATGATAAACTTGTTTTTGAAAAAAGACAAAATAATATGGGAATTTATTTAGGAAAGATTTCAAAATACAATCCTTCAAAAGGTATTATTACTTGTAAGTTGGAAAACAGTGTTGATTTGGGAGATTCTGTTTCTTTTGAAAATGAAAATACAAAATATTCTATTTCTGAACTTATGAATAAAAATGGGCAAAATATTAAAACCGCTTCTGCCTCTGATTTAATCTCTTTTGGAAGAATGAAAGGCAATATCAGTGTTGGAGATGATATTTATAAAATAAACAGTAAAACTTTGCTAGAAGAAGCTAAATTAAGCTATTCTAAAGAATATATTAAGCAAGATTTAATATGTAATCTTAAAATTAAATCTGGAAAAGAAATTTTCGTAGAAGTTTTATGCCCTAATTTTAACAAAAGCATTAGTTTTACATATAACTATGTTCCTGGTTCTGCTCAAAACCAACCTTTGACAAAAGAAAAAATTATTTCTCAATTTACTAAAACTCTTGACACACCTTTTTCTTTTATAGAATTTAATATTGATTTAGATGATAATTTGTTTCTACCTATTTCAACATTAAATGAAATTAGGCGTATTGCAATTGATAAAATTGAAAATGCTATAATACAAGATTTTAAGAGACACTATTTAGAGCAAAATAAAAAAGATAATGAAAACAAAACAATTACTTATAATAGTCTTGCGAACAGTAATACAAATACTAAAATTTCACTATTGTTAAATATTTTAAATAAAGAATTAAATTATACTTTATTAAATAATATTGATAGGCTTTATATTCCCTTAAAGTATTTTGGAAATAAAGATTATTTTGAAATAATTAATACATTATGTTCTAAAGCTAATGTTTATATTTATATGCCAACAGTGTTAAGACAAAATTATTGTGAAAAAGCAAAAACAATAATTAGTAGTTCTTTAAATAATTTCAATTTAACAGGTGCTGTAATATCGCACATTTCACAAATTGATTTATTTAATAACAAACACATAGAAATAATAGGAAACTATACTTTAAATATTTACAATTCAAGTTCTATTTCTGAATTAAAAAAATTAAGTTTAAGCTCAATTACCATCTCCCCTGAGCTTGATGAACAAAGTATTATAGATGTTTCAAAAAACAGCTCTTTACCTAAAGAATTAATTGTATATGGTAATATTCCTGTAATGACAACTAATTATTGTTTATTGGGTAAATCTAATAAATGTTACACAGATTGTAAACATCAATGTTTAACCGATTCTAAATTTTATTTAAAAGATAGATTAGGCATGGAATTTAGATTTATTCTAGATAATAACCAAACAATAACTACAATTTATAATTCTAAAACCACTTCTATCCAATATAAAAACTTTAATATTGATTTTTCAAGAATTGATATTTTAGATGAAAATATTGATAAAATAAATAAAATTATTGATAATGTAAAAAACGATATACGTTTTGAAGGAAAAGATTTTACTAATGGAAATTTAAAAAGAGAAATGTAATTATCAACAAAAAAAGAAAGATAAACATAGCTAAACTATAGTTTATCTTTCTTTTTCTTTTGACTTTAGACTATTCGACCTATCATTACGGAAAGCAGCATCTTCCATAAACTTAATGAACTCATTAGAATATACTTCCTGTAAATTTGAACATGTTCCATTGAAATCCTTCTGCTTACATTCTTCCATACCAATAAATCTCTCATCTGAATTGTTACCTGAACCTTCTGGTATTTTTGAATCAATCCATTCTAGTGCTTTCCTAAATTTGTACCATCCTAAAGCAAAAGCATTTTTTAATTCTTTTAATATTTCTTTCATTTTTCCTTTTTCTAATACTCCTATTCATAAATATATTAGTATAGAAACATTGAAATAATTATTCACCATGTTCATTACCATCAAAATGATTTTCTATGTCTTGCTTAACCTTTTCAAATTCAGCTTCTTTTCCAGCTTTTTTGGCATCACTATGATCTGTAATAACTTTTTCTCCATCTGGTTTTTTTCTAAGATAGTCGAAAAAACCAGCTCTAGTTATTCTTTTATTTCCTCCAGGATTTTTAGTCATAGTACCATTTGGGTCATTTTCTCTTAATTCCTTATTAACGCTTTCCAAGTCATCATATCTATTTCCCATATTTTTCTCTCCTTTCAATTCTTAATCTTTTTTGCCTCAATTATCATTATACACCAATTCGAGTAATTTGTCAAATTTTTCCGGCACTTAATTTAATTATTAGGTCCATATCATCATCTTCTGCTGATTTATTTTTTCTTATAGCACCACATTTTTTACATTTAAAAATTATTACATATCCCTTTTTTTTATTTATTTCTAATCCAACTGGCTCTAAGTCTCCATGACACGTCTCAAGCCTATCTCCCGGATTTACATCTACATGAAGTGAGTGCAGGCAATATGGGCAATGGTTTCTGCAGGAATAACCAAGTTTTGGAACTTTTTTTCCACAATTATTGCATATAAATTCTTCATCAATTACTGTAAAATTTCTAGTATTCAAAATAACCTCCTCCTAAAAATTCTTTAAGTAATGAATTATTAGGTATAATTTCTGATGGTATTGGTTTAAAATATCTTAATATTTCTATTAATCTTCTAGCTTCAGCATATTGTCTTTCTGATGGAGTGATTTCTTCTAATAATTGAATTGCAATATCTTTTAAAGCAGCTAATTCATATATTAAAGATGTATTAAATATACTGTCTGCATCTTCTTGATATGGGAAAATATTTTTTTCTTCTCCCCTATTTACTTTTGGCCATGCATCTAATGTATGTTTTGCACTATAATTTCTAAATTGATAATCTCTAACAATTCTTCTTACAAGCCTTGTATCTGTAGTTGAAATTCTATTTAGCCTATCCATGTTTAATACTGTTAAATCACTAATATATACTTTATATTTTTGTTCTTTTGGGATTAGTTTAGTTAATTCATCATTTAAACAATGAATTCCTTCTATAACCAAAATCTCATCATCTGCCAAATGCATTGTTTTGCCTTTGTATCTTTTTGTTCCAACAGAAAAATCAAATTCTGGAACTTGAATTTCTTCTCCATTTAATAATGAAGTTAAATCTCTATTAAATAGCTCTAAATCTATTGCCTCAATGTTTTCAAAATCATATTCTCCATTTTCATCTAAAGGAGTATCTGGCCTTTCTACAAAGTAATTATCAACAGATATTGTTACAGGTTTTAAGCCATTTATTCTTAATTGAAGCCCTAATCTTTGAGCAAAAGTAGTCTTGCCTGATGAAGATGGTCCTGCAATAAGTACCATTTTAATATTTTTATTTGATGCAATTTTATCTGCAATATTTGCAATTTTTTTCTCATGAAGTGCTTCTTCAAGCATTATTAATTGTTTAATCTTTCCATGTTCAATAATGTTATTTAATTTATATATAGTACTAACATCTAAAATTCTATGTATATCATTATACTCATTTAAGGCCCATAATAGTTTTTTAGTTTCTTGATATTTTGGCAATACAAATGGATCATTTGAACTAGGGTATCTGATTAAAAAACCTTTATCATATTTAACTAATTCAAAAATTTTTACAATGCCTGTATTAATTGCAATGTCTTCATATACATAATTATAGTAATCATCACAGTAATACATATTTATTATTTTGTTTTCTTCCAAGTCTAATTGCAATCTTCCTTTTGAAGAATCTTCTTTTTCGTATAATTCCTTTGCTTCTTCCCTAGTTAAAACTTTTTTTGTAATAGGGAGATTTAAGTCTACAATTCTCCTCATTTCTTGTTCAACATTTTTAATCATTTCAACAGTTTCTTCCATATTATCTAAATCACAATACATTGAATTAGAAAGCTGATAATTCACTCTCACTTTTGCTTCTGGGTAAACTCTTTCAAATGCCATAGCCATTATGTATATAAGTGTTCTTCTATATATTTTCATTCCGCCTTTTGTTGATATATCTACAAGAGATATTGTTCCATCTTGAGTTATTTCGTAATCCAATCTTTGATATTCATTATTAAATTTTGCTCCTATAATTGGGATTTCACTTTTTTCAATTTCTTCTTTTAATAGTTCTTGAATTGTAGTTTTTTCTTTTACATCAAATTCTTTTTCATTATATTTTACTTTCATTTTTAGCCTTTCCTTCTATTAATAATACTTTATTATTCAATCTTATAAATATATATATAAGATTCAAAATAATTATATTCTTACAAAAGTATTATAACATTTTTATTAATTTTCGGTCAACTTTTTTTTGCAATATGTCATAAACTTAAATTTACCTCATATAAATTACTAAAAAGCAAGTACATATTTTTAGTACGTAGGAGGTATTTTAATGGAGAATCTCGGATTATACCAAGATATAAGCAAAAGAACTGATGGTGATATTTATGTTGGAGTTGTAGGTCCTGTTAGAACCGGAAAATCAACTTTTATAAAGAAATTTATGGATTTACTAGTTATTCCAAATATTAACAATGATTACAAAAAAGAAAGAGCTAAAGATGAGCTTCCTCAAAGCAGTGCAGGAAAAACTATTATGACTACAGAGCCTAAATTTGTACCTAATGAGGCAGTAGAGATTACAATAGATAAAAATTTAAAATTAAAAACTAGATTGGTTGATTGTGTTGGTTACTTAGTTCCCGATAGTATTGGCTATTTAGAAGATGATAAGCCAAGAATGGTAAAAACTCCATGGCAAGATGAAGAAATGCCATTTGAAAAAGCTGCTGAAATTGGAACTAAAAAAGTTATTCAAGAACATTCTACAATAGGTATTTTAATTACAACTGATGGAAGTTTTACAGAAATTGCTCGAGAGGATTATGTTTCAGCTGAAGAAAGAGTTGTCTCTGAATTAAAAGCTATAAATAAACCTTTTATAGTTCTTCTAAATTCTGAACATCCTGAGAATTCAGATACAATAAATCTAGCTTCAACTCTTGCAGAAAAGTATAATTCTACAGTTTTACCTATAAATTGTGCAGAACTTGATATATCAGACATTAACAATATTTTTTCTAAAATCCTATATGAGTTTCCTGTAAGTCAGGTTAATTTTTCTTTGCCAAAATGGATTAATGGTTTAGACTTTAATCATCCTTTGAAACAAGAATTATTTAATCAAATTGAAGATGCATTTACAAATATTAATCTATTAAAAGATGCTAACTCATGTATTACAAAAATTATTCAAACTAATTTAATTACACAAACTCAAATTAATAATATTGAACTTGGAACAGGTAGAGTAAATGTTAAAATTGATTTAAAAGATGAATTATTCTATCAGGTTTTAACTCAAATGACTGGTGTTGATATTTCTAATGAAGGAGATTTATTTGCAATTATAAATAATTTAGCTCAAACTAAAAAGAAATATGACAAAATTGCTTTAGCTTTGGATGAAGTAAATCGCAAGGGCTATGGAATTGTTACACCTTCTATTGATGAGCTAATTTTAGCAGAACCTGAAATGGTAAAACAAGGCTCTCGTTTTGGTGTTAAACTAAAAGCAACTGCACCTAGTCTTCATATTATAAAAGCAAATATAGAAACAGAAGTATCTCCAATTGTAGGCTCTGAAAAACAATCTGAAGAATTAGTAAATTACCTTCTTTCAGGTTTTGAAAGCGACCCTCAAAAAATCTGGAATTCTAATATATTTGGAAAAAGCCTTCACGAGCTTGTAAATGAAGGTTTGCAAACAAAACTTGCTAAAATGCCAGAAGAAGCCCAAATGAAACTTCAAGAGACATTAGAGCGTATTGTAAATGAAGGCTCTGGAGGGCTAATTTGCATAATATTATAAATTGCAACTCAAAAAAATCTCCTGTATTAGCCGATACAGGAGATTTTTGGTGTTTCTACAACACCGGCAACAAAAATGCCTAAACTTCATTTATATATATTATACACTAATTTTAAAAAAATTCAACTAGTTTTAAACATTTATCAAAAAAATCGTTCGACTTTTTTAGACATTTTTCTTTAATATTTCATTTGGCTTATTTGACGATATGAATTAAATGAGCTCCAGTTATCAAAATCAACCATTCCCCCTTGCATTTTTGCTTATAATTTTATATAATAAGCACATAATGCATTTAGGGGGTTTTTTTAATGGAAAAATTAACAATTAAAGATTTATATAAAGATTATAAAAGTTATGAGAATAAGCAAGTTACTTTAGAGGGTTGGGTTAGAACTGTTCGTGATTCTAAAACTTTTGGTTTTATCGAATTAAATGATGGCTCATATTTTAAAAATATTCAAATTGTAATTTCTGATAAACTTGATAATTTTAAAGATTTAGTTAAACTTACAATAAGTTCATCTATAAAAGTTACAGGAACTTTAGTAATTACTGAGAATTCAAAACAACCATTTGAAATACAAGCAACAAATATAGAAGTATTTAATTTAAGTGATAATGATTATCCTTTACAAAAAAAGAGACATACTTTTGAATATTTAAGAACTGTTGCACATCTTCGCCCAAGAACCAATACTTTTAATGCTATTTTTAGAATAAGAAGTGTCGCTGCTTTTGCAATTCACGAATATTTTCAAAATAATGGATATGTTTATGTTCATACTCCTATTATTACATGTGCAGATTGTGAAGGTTCGGCTGAAATGTTTAAACTTACAACTATGGATTTAGAAAAGCCTCTTCCAAAAAATGAAGATGGCACAACTGATTTTTCTAATGACCTATTTGGAAAAGAAGCCTATATTACAGGTTCTGGTCAACTTCATGGAGAAACCTTTGCAGCAAGTTTTGGAAAAATTTATACCTTTGGGCCAACACTTCGTTCAGAAAACTCTAATACCAAAACACATGCAAATGAATTTTGGATGATTGAACCTGAAATTTCATTTTGTGACCTAGAAGAACTTATGGATATTGAAGAAGATTGCTTAAAATTTATTGTTCAAAAAGTTTTAGAAAGATGTCCTGAAGAAATTAATTTCTGTGATCAATTTATAGAAAAAGGACTTAAAGAAAAACTAAACAAGCTACTTAATTCTTCTTTTGTAAGAATAGACCATAAAGATGTTATAGATATTCTTAAAAAAGCTGATAGAAAATGGGAATTTGAACCTGACTATGGTGAAGATTTGGCAAAAGAACATGAAAAATATATTACAGAATATTTTAATGGCCCTGTTTTTGTTAAAAACTGGCCAAAAGATATTAAATCATATTATATGAAATTAAACCCAGATGGAAAAACAGTTGCCGCAGTAGACTTAGAAGTTCCGGGAGCTGGAGAAATAATGGGTGGTTCTCAAAGAGAAGAAAACTATGATACTTTAGTTAAACTTATGGAAGCTAAAGGTATAAAAACTGAACCTCTTGAATGGTATCTTGATTTACGTAGATATGGCTCAAATGTACATTCTGGTTTTGGTCTTGGATTTGAAAGATTACTTATGTATTTAACTGGTATGGAAAATATCAGAGATGTTATTCCTTTCCCAAGAACACCAAAAAATTGTGAATTTTAATGGATGGAAAAAGATGGAAAAAGGGACGGTTCTCTTTTCCAAAAAAACCTAGAAATATCTAGGTTTTTTTGTTTTATCGCAAATTTCGACAAACTTCTCGAGTTTTATGTATTATAATTTTATTTAGGCAACTAGCCTCGAAAGGAGGTGAAGAAAATGCCAACATTTCAAAAAGAGAAACAAAAGAAAAAAAGCACTAATAAAATTCAAGAATTTTTACATAAATTATTAATTGCAATTAAAACAATTTTTGAAATAATAATAGTGTTAAAGGCAATAATTGAAATCATTTTCAATTAACAGCAACCAAAAAAATCTCCTGTATGCGCAAATACAGGAGATTTTTGGTGTTTAACACCGGCAACTGAATGCCAACATTTCATTTAATATATATTATACACTAATTCAAAAAAAATTCAATCATTTTTTAATATTTTTAAAAAAAATCGTTCGACTTTTTTCGAGTTTATTCTTCCTCTTCATCATCTTTACTTAAATCTCTTGGTCTCATTAGTGGGTATAAAACTACATCACGAATATTTTGGCTGTTTGTTAAGAATTGTAAGAATCTATCTACACCTAATCCCCAACCAGAAATTGGTGGCATACCATATTCCATAGCTCTAATGTATTCATAATCAATACTCATCGCTTCTTCATCGCCTTGAGCTTTTAGTTTGCTTTGTTCCATTAATCTTTTTTCTTGCTCTCTTGCGTCTACAAGCTCTGAATATCCATTAATAATTTCTTGTCCATTTACTACCAATTGGAATCTATCTGTAAGTGCTGGATTTTCATCATTTGAACGTGCTAAAGGTGATAAATCTATTGGGTGTTTAATTAGATATGTTGGCTCAATAATAGAAGGTCTACTTACCTTTTTATAAAGTTGGTCTATTAAGTTTCCTCTACCTAATTCCTCTAAATTTTCTGCTTCTAACTTAATATTTTGATTTTTTATTTCTGCAAGTAAACTTTCAGCAGTATCAAATTTATCTATATCAATTCCACAGTCGTTTAAGATTAGTTCTCTAAATGAAACAATTTTCCATTCTCCACCAAAGTTAATCTTTTTATCTCCTATTTGAACATTTAAATCACCATCATAAAGATTACTTAAAATATAGATTATCATTTCTTTTAAGAATTTCATGTTGTCTTCATAATTCCAATATGCACTATAACCTTCAACCATTGTGAAATCTTGTAAGTGGTTTGCATCCATTCCTTCATTTCTAAAATCTCTTGCAACTTCATAAACATTGTTAAATCCACCAATTATTAGTTTTTTTAAAGTTAATTCTGGTGAAATTCTTAAATATACTTCTTGGTCTAATGCATTGTGATGAGCTGTAAATGGTTTTGCAGTTGCTCCTGATGCTGTATTTTGAAGTGCTGGTGTTTCAACTTCTATAAATCCATGGTCATCTAAAAAGTTTCTTAATAGTCTTACAAATTTAGATCTTAATAAAAATTTCTTTTTTGTTTCTTCATTCATTATTAAATCTAAATGACGCTCTCTGTATATTGCTTCAACATTTGTTAAACCATGATATTTTTCAGGAAGTGGACGAAGTGCTTTTCCTAAAAACATATATGAATATACTTGAACACTTTTTTCTCCAGATGAAGTTGTAAAGATTTCTCCATTTACTCCTATAAAATCTCCAATATCTAATATTTCATGGAATTTTTTATATTCTTCTTCTCCTAAATCATCTCTTTTAATTACTAATTGAATATGACCAGTAATATCTGATAAATCTATAAATGAGATTTTTCCCATCTTTCTTTTTGACATAACTCTTCCTGCTATAGAAACATCTTTTGTTCCATCTTCTAATTTTCTTGCATCTCCAATTTCATGAGTGGTTTCATATCTTTCAGGATGTGGATGTATACCATAATTTTCTATTTTTTGTAGCTTTTCATTTCTTGCTGACATAAGCTCTTTTACATTTGCCATTTTTCTTTCCTCCCATTCTCAATATGCCTAATTTTACAATATTTTTCAGGTTTTGTCAATCAAATTTGTTATACAAATTCTTCCCATACTAAATTAGCTAAATCTAATCCTTTATTAGTTAATTTTATGCTGTCATTTTCTACTATTAATAGTCCTTCATCTACTAATTTATTTAACTCATTTCTAAATAGAAAAAGCGGATTTTCTCCAAATTTTTCTTTGAATTTTTGTATTGATATTCCTTCAATCTTCCTTAACCCTAATAACATATATTCATATTTTTTTGATATTTCATCTTGCTCCTCTTGAATTGTTTTGTTTTTCCAACCATTATTTAAATAGTTGTTTAAATTATCTGTGTTTGAAAATCTAGTATTATTTAAATATGAATGTGCTGCAAGTCCAAAACCTATATATTCTTTTTGATTCCAACAATCTAAATTATGTTTTGATTCATAACCTTTTTTAGCAAAATTAGATATTTCATAATGATTGTAGCCTTTTAATTCTAAATAGTTTTTTACATACCAATACATATTTCGTTCAAGTTCCTCATCTGGTAGTTGTAAATCATTTCTTGCAATTAAATCAGCCATTTTTGTATTTTCTTCTACTATTAAAGAATAAACAGAAATATGTTTAGGTTCTAAATTAGTTATAATTTCTAGAGATTGTTTAATATCTTGAATACTTTGATTAGGAAGTCCTATCATTAAATCAACATTTATATTATCAAACCCAATATCTTTTGCCATATTATATGTATTTAAAAAATCTTCAAAATTATGTATTCTTCCAATTTGCTTAAGTAATCTATCATGGGTAGATTGAAGCCCAATACTTAATCTATTTATTCCCGCTTCTTTATATACTTTTAATTTATCGATATCAACTGTTCCAGGATTAACCTCTATTGTAATTTCATTTGTATGATTTTGTGGAATTAGTTTTAAAATCTCTTTAATGAAACTACTATCAACAAAAGAAGGGGTTCCTCCACCTATATAAATTGTTGATATTTCGTATTCATTTTTAGAAAAAAAATCTTTAATTTCCTTTATTAATTCTTTAAAATACTCTTTTTGCAATACATTCTGATTTGCAAAAGATACAAAATCACAATAATAGCACTTCTGCTTACAAAAAGGTATATGCACATATGCTCCTATTTTTTTCATTTTGGGACGGTCCTTTTTTGCAAATTTTTTCATTTGGGGACGGTCCTTTTTTGCAAAATTTCAAAAGACCTGTCCCCCAATGAAAAAATTTGCAAAAAAGGACCGTCCCAAAATGAAAATTATTCTTCAGATATTTTTATTATTTTATTTAATCTATAATTTACTCCTGATTTTCCAATAGGAATAGATAATTTTTGGCCTAATTCTACTAGGGAAATATCTGGAAATTCTAGTCGTAATTCGGCAATTTCTTTTAAACTATCATTTAATTTTTCAAATTGACCTGTTTCTTTGAGTTTTTTTATTGCATTTATTTGTTCAACTGATGCATTTAAAACTTTATTCAAATTTGCACTTTTACAATTAACTAATCTATTTACTTTGTTATTCATATGCCTTTGAACACGTATTTCTTCAAATTTTAATACTGCTTTATTTGCTCCAATAAATGCAAGAAATTTAGATATTTCTTCTCCTTCTTTTGTATAAATTGTTTTATTATTAGATTTAAAATTTATATCAAATCTTCTTAATAAATATATTGTTTTTAAAATATCTTTTTCTTCTTTAATACCACACTCTAGATGATATTTTTTTTCAGGGTTATTAATTGACCCCGAACCCATAAATATACCTCTTATAAATGGTCTTATATCTTCAATTTTTTCTGTATTAAAATCAAATTTTTCTAAAGCCTCTAATTTCTTTTTATTGATATCAATAAAAAAAGTCTTACCATTTACATCAATCTTAAAATCCTCTATATTAATATTTCTAATTAATTTAGCATATCTATCTATATTATATTCATTTTCAGTTGAAAACCTTATATAGTTTTTTTCATCCGAAATATTGCTACTTGTTAAATACCCTAAAAATTCCAATTTTACTTCTTGCTTATTTGCTAAATTAGAAATTTTACTTAACTCTTCTTTTACTTCCTGTGAAAAAGACATATCTAAATCTCCTTTTTTAAAATTGGGACAGACTTTCTATTTGGGGACTGTCCCATTTTGAAAATGGGACAGACTTTAATTTAAAAATTCCTGCTTTTATTTTTATTCCTTGCTCTGAAAACATTTTTTCATGCTCTGTTTCAATATTTTCCCAAAAGTCTGCCTCATTATGTAGGTCCTCAGTTGTTTTAATTAGCTCAAATCCTTCTTGTTTAAAGTATTCTAAACTTTCATAAAAAAGATTATCATCATCTGTTTTGAAATATATTTCCCCACCAGGTTTTAAAAACTCTTTATATTTTGCTAACTGTTTTGTATGTGTTAATCTTTTTTTATGATGTTTTCCTCTTGGCCATGGATTGCAAAAGTTTATGTATATTCTTTCTATTTGATCTTCCTCTGATAGAATTAAATTAATTCGTTCTATATCAAACCTTGTTAAATATATATTGTCTGTTTCTAAATTTTTTTCTTTATAGATTTGTTCTACATTTCTTTTTGCAAGCCCAAGCATTGCATCTACTAAATCAATTGCTAAAAAATTGATTTCTTGATGCCTACTTGCCATCTCTGCTATAAAATTTCCTTTTCCACATCCTAATTCTAAATAAAGAGGCAATGAAGGATTTTTAAAGCTTTCCTTCCATTTGCCTCTTTTGCTTTCAGGATTATCTACATAAAAAGGACTAGCTTCAAGTTCAGGTCTTGCCCATTTTTTGTATCTAATTCGCATAAGTTTCTCCGTTTCATATAAATGTTGTTATCCTCTAATCTTATAAATATATGTTTTATCATTCCGTTTGGTGTCGCAATTTTCTTATGTTCACTTATATAATAAATTATATAAGTGAACTATATATGTCAATTGCTCCAGTCGCCCTACGCTAACGCTTCGGTTGAGCGCTTACGCACTTCATTCTAAAACATATATTTATAAGGCTTAATAACGTATATGCTCATCTTGCTAAAAGTTTTGTTTTTATGTTTCTCCGCTTTCGCTACAAAAAACAAAACTTTTACGTGAGCTTCTCTACAATTTTAGTATTCTATATAAAATGCCTATTCTTCAGTTGTATCAGCTTTTTTATCTTCAGCTGGAGCTTCTGTAGTTTCTTCTACTTTAGCTTCTTCAACTGGAGCTACTTCTTCTACTTTTTCTTCTACTGGTGCTGTTTCAACTGGTGTTTCTTCAACTTTTGCAGTTTCTGTAACTTCTGCTACAGGTACTTCAGTAGTAGTTGTTTCTTCTACTACAGTTGTTTCTGTAGCAACTGCTTCTTCTGCAACTGGAACTACTTCTTCAACTTCACCTTCAACAGGTACTTCTATTTCTTCACCTTTAACAATTATTTCTTTGTTTTCAATTCTAGCACCTAATTGTTCTTTAGTCTTAGCAGCTTTTCCTATTCTATCTCTTAAGTAGAATAATTTAGCTCTTCTTGCTTTACCTACTCTAACTACTTCAACTTTTTCAACAAGTGGTGAATGAATTAAAAATGTTTTTTCAACACCTACACCATAAGATATTTTTCTTACAGTAAATGTTTTATTAACTCCTGCACCTTGTACTTTAATAATAATTCCTTCAAATACTTGGATTCTTTCTTTGTTTCCTTCTTTAATTCTTACATGAACTCTAACTGTATTTCCTATTTTTAAATCTGGAATTGTAGCTTTTAATTGTTCATGTTCAATAGATTTTATAATATCCATTTTTATTCCTCCTTTAAAATTTCTATTGGCGCTAAGCAAATCTTAGTCAATAGATTGTTTTTTTGAATTAATGTCATTAATCAAGTCTGGTCGTTTATTTTTTGTTACGATTATAGATTGCTCTTTTCTCCATTTATCAATTTCTTTGTGATTTCCGAGAAAGTAATACCTCTGGCACTTTTATACCTTCGAAAACTTCGGGTCTTGTATATTGTGGATATTCCAACATTCCATTTGAAAATGATTCTTCCTGAATAGATTCTGTTGATAGTACTCCTTCTTTATATCTTGAAACACTATCTATAAGTACCATTGCTGGTAACTCTCCTCCAGTTAAAACATAATCTCCAATTGAAATTTCTTCATCAACAATTTTATCAATTACCCTTTGGTCTATTCCTTCATAATGCCCACAAAGTATTATTAAATGTTCGTTATTTGATAATTCTACAACTTTTGATTGGTCTAATTTTTTTCCCTGTGGTGACATGTATATTACTGTTGCATTTTTGGAATCTAACGATTTGAATGCATCATATACAACATCTGCTTTCATAACCATTCCAGCACCACCACCATAAGGAGTATCATCTACTTTTTTGTGTTTATCTTTTGAAAAATCTCTAATATTTATTAAATTTATTTCTATTAGATTTTTTTCTTTTGCTCTTCCAATAATGCTTTGGTCTAAAGACTGAAACATTTCTGGAAAAAGAGTAAGCACATCAAATTTCATTTATATTAACCCCTCTATTATATGAACTATTATTTTTCCTTCTTCTAAATTGATTTGTTTAATTACTTCATCAATATATGGAAGTAAAAACTGTTTTCCTAGTTCATTTTTAACAACATATATATCAGAGCTACCAGTATTATAGATATCTTCTAAAACACCTAGTTTTTCACCTGTGTCTAAAAATACTTCTAGCCCAAGTAAATCAGCTATAAAATATTGTCCTTCTTCTAAAGGAATTGCATCAGCTCTATCTATTTCTACAAATGACTTTCTAAGTTTTTCAGCATTTTCAACTGTTTCTATTCCTTTAAATTTAACAAGAACCATATTTTTTTGATATTTTACTTCTTCAATTTGTAACTCTTCATCATTATTTTTAGATTTTATATGTACTTTTTTTAAATTATCGAATCTTGAAATATCATCTACATATGGATAGATTTTAACAAATCCTTTAATTCCA
>DOYA01000055.1:0-17785 GCA_003518755.1 Clostridiales bacterium
GTCTGAGTGAAAGAGGCTCATTTTATTGAATTAGGATTTCTTTAATGTGTATTGAGCCGAGATTTTTCGAAAAATATTTATATAGTTACTATTGTAGATTAAACTATACTATTATAATTCTAGAATAAGTGTCTAATTGACATTAATATAAATATATTATATAATGCGGTTTATGTTAGAGAAAGGACCAAATCAATGATAAAATTACTAAAAAATTTAAGTAAAAAAGATATAATAATTATATTTATTTGTTTTATATTAATAGCAGCTCAAGTCTGGCTTGAATTAAAGATGCCAGATTATATGTCTCAAATTACTAGATTAGTTCAAACAGAAGGAAGTAGTTTTCAAGATATCCTAATAAATGGTGGATTTATGGTGCTATGTGCTATTCGGAAGTTTGATTTCTGCAATTGTTGTAGGATATTTAGCATCTAGAGTTTCAGCAACACTATCTATGAATATTAGAAAAAAACTATTTACAAAAGTGCAAAATCTTGCAATGAATGAAATAAAACAACTTTCTACAAGTAGCTTAATTACAAGAACTACAAATGACATCACACAAATTCAAATGCTTATGGCAATGGGCTTACAATTAATTATAAAATCACCTATAATGGCAATCTGGGCTATCAGAAAAATTCTTACAAAAAATTGGCAATGGAGTGCTTTAGTTGGTGGAGGAGTTATTGTATTATTAACGGTTATTGCTATTTTAATGAAAATTGTAATACCTAAATTTAAAATTGTACAAAAACTCACAGATAAGATTAATTCAGTAACTCGTGAGAACCTTACAGGAATAAGAGTAGTAAGAGCTTTTAATGCAGAAAATTATCAAGAAAATAAATTTGAAGATACAAATACAAAACTAACTAATCAACAATTATTTAATCAAAAAATGTTTTCAATAATGCAACCAATGATGCACTTAATTATGCATTCAATAACTCTTGGAATATACATAATTGGAGCATTTTTGATTTATAATGCACAAATGGCAGATAAGTTAATTATTTTTAGTAATATGGTTGTATTTAGTTCATATTCAATGCAAGTAATAATGTCATTTTTAATGTTAGCATTTATATTTTTAATGTGGCCAAGAGCTGAAGTATCTGCAAATCGTATAAATGAAGTTCTAGATACCGAAATTACTATAAAAGATGGAAAACAAGAAAAAGGTATAGATGGATTGACTGGAGAAATTGAATTTAAAAATGTTTCTTTCAAATATCCAGATGGAGAAGAATATGTTTTAAAAGATATATCATTTAAAGCTAAAAAAGGAAAAACAATTGCATTTATAGGATCAACTGGTTCTGGAAAGTCTACAATTATAAATCTAATTCCTAGATTTTATGATGTTACAAGTGGAGAAATATTTGTTGATGGAGTAAATGTAAAAGATTATAAACAAAGTTCATTACATAATAAGATAGGTTATGTATCACAAAAAGCAGTTATTTTTAATGGTACAGTAAATGAGAATGTATCATATGGAGAAGAGAAAATTGATGATAACCAAATAAAAAAAGCAATTGAAGTTGCACAAGCAAAAGACTTTGTTGAAGGTATGGAAAATGGATATGATGCAGATTTAGCAGCTGGAGGAACCAATATTTCAGGAGGACAAAAACAAAGAATTTCGATTGCAAGAGCAATTGCAAGAAATCCTGAAATTTATATTTTTGATGATAGCTTCTCTGCATTAGATTATAAAACAGATTTAGCATTAAGAAGAGAGTTAAACAAATATACAAAAGATGCTACTATTCTAATTGTAGCACAAAGAATAGGAACAATAATGAATGCCGACAAAATTCTAGTATTAGATGAAGGAAAAATTGTAGGGCAAGGAAAACATAAAGAACTATTAGAAAATTGTGAAGTTTATAAGCAAATTGCGTTATCACAACTTTCTGAAAGCGAACTTGCAAGCTGAAAAAAGAAAAAAGAGAAAAAAGGGGACGGAGAAAATTTTTCAATTTCTCCGAAATGAAAAATTTTCTCCGTCCCCTTTTTTCTGAAAGGAAAATCAATTATGCCAGGACCAATGCGAAGAAGAAATCAAAATCCAAATGACAAAGCTAAAGATTTCAAAGGTGCTATTTTGAGATTATATAAAGAATTAAATAAATATAAATTAGCAGTAGTTATTGCTTTAATTCTTGCAATTCTTGGTGCAATAATAGGAATAAAAGCACCTAACATATTGTCAAATTTAACAGATGAAATATCTAAAGGTTTGATGGGTCAAATGAATATCTCAGAAGTAAAAAAGATTGCAATAATACTTGGAATAATGTATGTGGCTAATGCTTTGTTTATATTTGTTCAAAATATACTTATGGCAGATGTCTCTAATAAATTTGCAAAAGATTTAAGAACATCAATATCAGAAAAAATAAACAGATTACCATTAAGATATTATGATTTACACTCAAAAGGAGATATTCTATCAAGAGTTACAAATGATGTAGACACAATTGCACAAACTATGAATCAATCGTTAGCAACACTTGTTACATCAATAACATTATTTTTTGGAACTATTATTATGATGTTTTATACAAATTGGATAATGGCTATTACTGCTATTTTAGCTAGTGTAATAGGATTTGTTTTGATGTTTATTATTTTAGGAAGATCTCAAAAATATTTTAGTGCAAGGCAGATAGAACTTGGAAAACTAAATGGACATATAGAAGAAATATATTCAAGTTTAAATGTTGTTAAAGTTTATAATGGAGAAAAACAAGCAAATGAAAAGTTTGACAAATTAAATAAAAGTGTTTATGATGCAAATCTAAAAAGTCAATTTTTATCAGGACTTATGCAACCAATAATGAATTTTATTGGAAACTTTGGCTATGTTGCAGTATGTATTGTTGGAGCCATTCTTACAATGAATAATATCATTTCTTTTGGAGTAATTGTTGCATTTATGATTTATGTAAGATTATTTACAAACCCATTATCACAATTAGCCCAAAGTTTAACATCACTTCAATCAACAGCAGCTGCTTCTGAAAGAGTCTTTGAATTTGTTGATGAAAAAGAAATGGCAGATGAATCATCATTTACAAAAAAACTTGAAAAAGAAAAAGTTCAAGGAAAGATTGAATTTAAAAATGTTGTTTTCCAATATGACAATAATGACAAACCAACAATTAAAAACTTTAGTATGATTGCTAATCCGGGAGAAAAGGTTGCAATTGTTGGGCCTACAGGAGCTGGAAAAACTACACTTGTAAATTTGCTTATGAAGTTTTATGATATAGATTCTGGAGATATAAGAATTGATGATGTTTCAACAAAAGAGTTAACAAGAGAAAATATTCATGATTTATTTACTATGGTTCTTCAAGATACATGGTTATTTGATGGAACAATAAAAGAAAATATAGTATATAATAATGAAAATATTACAGATGAACAGGTAATTGAAGTTTGTAAAACAGTAGGTTTAGATCATTTTATAAGAACTCTACCTAATGGTTATGATGCGATATTGTCAGAAAATGAAAGTGTATCAGCAGGGCAAAAACAGCTCTTAACAATAGCAAGAGGAATACTTCAAAATGCACCATTTTTAATATTAGATGAAGCTACTTCAAATGTTGATACAAGAACAGAAGAGCTTGTGCAAAAAGCGATGGATAAACTAACAAAAGGAAAAACTTCATTTATAATTGCACATAGGTTGTCTACGATAAAAAATGCAGATTTAATTTTAGTTATTGATAATGGAAATATTGTAGAACAAGGAAATCATGAACAATTAATGGCAAAACAAGGAGTATATGCGGAGCTATATAATTCTCAATTTGAAATGACTAATTAGTTAATAACATATAGAGACTCTCGTCTATTTATTAAGATAAAAATCAGGTATTCTCTTGATTTTTTTTTACCTATAGAATATAATAGAAACGTAAAAAAATGACTTTCAAAGAAGAAAGGAATTCGATATGGATAAAAATATAAAAGAACTAATGCAAATAAGTGTAATAAGTGAAAATACAGAATTAAGTAATTTGATAAAAGACATAATACCAACAAAAGAGCAAAGATTTACAAATTTAGAGCTAGAGGCAGATAAAAAACAAGAATTCAGCCTTGTAGTTTATAAAAAGGTAAATCCATTAGTGTCATTTATTCGTTCAATTAAATTTACATTTGAAAAAATTAGAATTATGAAACACTCAAAAGAATTTGATTTGGCAAAAAATCAAAATAAGTATTAATAGGCAAGTATATATCTTAAAGAGTAGTGAGGTGAAAAGTGAGATGCTAGCATACATAAAAGGTGAACTTGCAGTTAAAGCAAGAGGATATGTTGTAATTGATGTTGATGGACTTGGGTACAAAGTTTTTATGTCAGATTTAGCTATGGAAAATATTGGAAATATAGGAGAGATAGTAAAAGTCCATACATATTATAGAGTAATGGAAGATGATATTAGTATTTTTGGATTTAACACAAGTGAAGAATTAAGGCTTTTTGAGCTACTAATATCAGTAAGTGGAGTAGGAGCAAAAACAGCAATCACAATGCTTGGAACAATAAAACCAGAAGATTTTGCAATTGCGATTATTTCAAATGATATAAATACATTAAAAAAATTACCTGGAATTGGAGCCAAAACTGCTCAAAGAATTGTTTTAGAGTTAAAAGATAAACTAAAAAAAGAAAAGCAAATCGAAGAATTATCAACTGCAGTTGATAACACAAATTCTATAAAAAATGTAATTGAAAAAGACCAAAAATTAGAAGAAGCATTTACTGCTCTTCAGGTTCTTGGATATAGCACAAAAGATATTGAAAAAGTGATGGAGAAGATTGATAAAAACTTAAGTTTAGAAGAGATTATACGAAATGGGATAAAAGAATTATCTAAAAAATGAAGTAGAAAGTGAAAAATGAGAAATTCCACCTCCCACATCTCACCTCAAAGCATCTTAAATGAAAATCAATTAAGTAATAAAAATTCAACTATAAAAAAACAGAAAGGAGCATTATGCCAGCAATAACATATGAACTTTTACATATTGATAAAAATTCAGGGGCAAGAAGAGGAGTGGTTCATACTCCACATGGAGATATTCAAACACCAATCTTTATGCCAGTGGGAACATTAGCAACAGTTAAATCAATGTCTCCTGAAGAATTAAAAAATGATGTAAAAGCACAAATAATACTTTCAAATACATATCATTTATATTTAAGACCAGGTCATGATATAGTAAAAGAAGCAGGAGGACTTCATAAATTTATGAATTGGGACAAACCAATTTTAACAGATTGTGGTGGGTTTCAGGTGTTTTCCTTAAGTAAACTTAGAAAAATTACTGAAGATGGAGTTTTATTTAATTCTCATTTAGATGGAAGTAAGCATATGTTTACACCGGAAAAAGTAATTGAAATTGAAGAAGCGCTTGGAGCAGACATAATAATGAGTTTTGATGAATGTTGCGAATATCCATCAACTTATGAATATACAAAACAATCTATGGAAAGAACTACTAGATGGGCAAAAAGATGTAAGGAGGCTCATACAAGAGAAGATCAAGGTTTATTTGGAATTATTCAAGGTGGGTTTTATAAAGATTTAAGAGAAAAATCAGCAAAAGATTTAATTGATTTGGACTTTCCAGGATATGCGATTGGTGGAATAAGTGTTGGAGAACCAAAAGAAGAATTTTTGGATATTTTAAGATATACAACACCTCTTATGCCAGAGAATAAGCCAAGATACTTAATGGGAGTAGGAAGCCCAGATTATTTAATAGAAGCATCACTTGCAGGAATAGATATGTGTGATTGTGTGTTACCTACAAGACTTGCACGACATGGAACTGCAATGACTTCAAAAGGAAAACTTGTTATTAGAAATAATGAGTATGCTAGAGACTGGAACCATTTAGATGATGAATGTGATTGCTATACATGTAAAAACTATACAAGAGCTTATTTAAGACATTTGATTAAAACTAATGAAATTTTAGGAATGAGATTAATTTCACTACATAATTTAAGATTTTTAACTAGGCTGATGGAACAAGTTAGAACAGAAATTGAGAAGGATAGTTTATTACAATTTAGAGATGAATTTTATAAAAAATATGGATATATTAGTTTATAAAGGAGTTTAAGATGAATATTGGTTATGATGAAATAGAAGAAAAAAAAATGAAAACTAATAAAATAAAAAAAATAATAATTGTTTCAATAATTATACTATCAGTTTTAGCTGTTTTATTAGTAGCATTAATTGTTTATAAAGAAGAAAATCCTACATATATTACAACATATATTGATGATGTTAAAGTTCAGGATTTTGATAAAATTATAGATATACAAACTGATGAAAATGGTAAGATTCAGTTTTATATACCTATTAGAAAGTTTTCTGCATATTTAAATAAAGTAAATACAGATTTTAAGTACGAAGATTTTGATGGAGAGTATGATATAAAAACTGAAAATCCAGATTCTTGTCATATATTTAGAGAGGGAAAAGAAGTATCAGTTTATACCAAAGGATCGAAGATAATATATAAAAAGAATCTACAAACAAGAAACAGTGAATATGAGGAATACACAATAGATAAAGATGTATTTATGAATAATGGTATATTATATGCATCTAAAGATGGTATTGAAAAAGGTTATAATGTTGTTATTAAATATAATCAAGATAAGAAAACAATTATTATTAATACATTGGATTATTTAGCTAAACAGCAAGTTGAGAGTTTAAAAAAAGAAAAACATGGAAATTATGGAATTTTAGAATATCAAAGTAATGTACTAAATAATAATAAATCAATTTTTGAAGATGTATTAATAGTAAGATCCAATAATGGACAATATGGGCTTCTTTCGGGCAATCATAAAACTCTGATTTTAGAACCTAAATATGATAAAATAAATTATTTTCCGGATTCTAAGACTTTTTCGGTTGAAAGTAATGGTAAAATTGGACTATTTGATAAAGAGGGAAAACAGAAAATTGGATTGATATATGATAGTATTGTATCAATGGGGAAAAATTCAAATTTGTATATTGTTAAAAGTAACAATCAATATGGAGTAGTAGATGCAAATAAAAGCGAAAGTGATAATACAATTATTTATCCACAATATGATCAGATAGGAATTGAAATAGGTAGTTTTGCTTATAATGGAGTAAAAAATGGTTATATTATACTTGATGAATTAATACCTGTTAAACAAGGAAAATTATGGGCATTATACAATAAAGAAGGAAAACAAATCTCAGATGGATTTAAATATACAAATATAGGATGTAGCCGAGTTAAAAGTGGAAATAATATTAATGCAGTTTTACAAATTCCTGAGGTCAATGTAATTGCGGTAAGTGATCAATCTAACAAATATGGTTTTATGGATATAAATGGAAATGATAATATAGTAGCTTTTGTATTAGATCAAGTATATATAAAAACGTTGAATGGACAAGATTCATATTGGATGTCAATAATATCAAATGGGGAAGAAATAGAACGTAATGTTTTTGATTATTTGACACCAAAAAAATAGTTCTAAAAGAATAACTTCTTTCATATATATTTAATAAGGGGGAATGTATATGAAAGAAGATTTTTTTAAAGTTGGATATTCTAAATATTTAAGTAAGAATAATCATGATGAGAAAAAAAGGACAAGCAGCATATTTGATAAATTGTTGAAAAAAAGATTTATTATTGCAACTAGCTCAATTATAATAATGTGTTCTTTTATTAATTTTTTTCTTATTTATAAGTTTGTTAGAATAATAGACATTAGTTATAGATATTAGAATAAAAGGAGAATTTAATGATAGTAGCAAAAAATTGGACAGAGTATAAAATATTAGATATGGCAAATGGACAAAAGTTAGAACAATGGGGTAATATTATCCTTTCAAGACCTGATCCACAAATAATTTGGAAGGAAAAGAGCTATCCTTCTATTTGGAAAAATGCAGATGCTGTATATAGTAGGTCAAAAACAGGAGGAGGTAGCTGGAAATATAATAAAAAACTTCCAGAAAACTGGCAAATTAAATACAAAGATTTAATTTTTAATATAAAACCAATGGGATTTAAACATACTGGATTGTTTCCAGAACAAGCTGTTAATTGGGATTGGATGATAGATAAAATAAAAAAGGCCAAAAGAGATATTAAAGTTTTAAATTTATTTGCATATACTGGTGGAGCAACAGTAGCATGTTTATATGCAGGAGCATCTGTTTGTCATGTGGATAGTTCAAAAGGAATGGTATCATGGGCAAAAGAAAACGTACAAAGTTCGGGTTGGGCAGATAAAAAAGTTAGATATATAGTAGATGATGTAAATAAATTTGTTGCAAGAGAAATTAGAAGAGGAAACAAATATGATGCAATTATAATGGATCCACCATCTTATGGAAGAGGAGCAAATGGAGAAGTTTGGCAATTTGAGAATAATATTTATGATTTAGTAGAATTATGCAAGCAAGTATTATCTGATAATCCACTTTTTTTCCTAATAAATTCATATACTACTGGGATATCAAATTCAGTTTTAGCAAATATATTAAATTTAACAATAGAAAAAAAATATAAAGGACAAGTTAGTTCTGGAGAAGTTGGTTTGCCTATGGAAAATTCAGAGTTAGTATTACCATGTGGTATTTATGGAAGATGGGAGCTTTGAAAATGAAAGTAATATACGAAGATAATCACATTATAGTAGTCGTAAAAGAACCAAATATTCCATCACAATCAGACAAAACTGGAGATATAGATATGCTTACATTAGTTAAAAACTATGTAAAGGAAAAGTATAATAAACCAGGTGAAGCATATATTGGTTTGGTTCATAGACTAGATAGACCAGTTGGAGGTCTAATGATATTTGCCAGAACTTCAAAAGCAGCTTCAAGATTAAGTGAACAAGTACGAAATAAATTTTTCAAAAAGAAGTATTTAGCAGTTGTAGATGGCGAATTTGACAATAAAAAAGGGACTTTAACTGATTATTTGTATAAAGATGAAAGAAATAATATTAGTAAGGTGGTTACTGAAACAAAGAAAAATGCAAAATTGGCTAAACTTGACTATGAAGTATTAAATTATGATGATAAAAGAAATTTAAGTCTTGTAAAAATATATTTACATACTGGAAGACATCATCAAATACGTGTGCAAATGGCACATGCGGGACATAGTTTATTTGGTGACCAAAAATATGGAACAAGAGGAAAAGGAAAACAAATTAGGCTATGGGCATATGAGATAGAATTTGAACATCCTACAACTAAAGAACAACTTAAATTTACAGATTACCCAGATTGGAGTATGGTAGCAAAATTAAGGTAAAAATTAGAAAGTCAGAGAAAAAAGAAAAAGAAAAAGGGGACGGAGTTAATTTTTCACATTTGTGAAAAATTAACTCCGTCCCCTTTTTCCTTTTTCCTTTTTCTTTTTCTTTTCCTTTTTCTCCAATTTTTTCTATTTATTTTTCTTCATTTAAAAACTTATAAGTTACTGCAGCTAATGCAGATCCAACTAAAGGAGCTACTATAAATACCCAAACTTGAGAAAGAGCAGTTCCACCTAAAAACAAAGCTGGAGCCAAACTTCTTGCAGGGTTAACTGATGTACCAGTTAGTGGAATTCCCATAATATGAACAAAAGCTAAAGTTAAACCAATTACAATTCCTGCAACTGAACTAAATTTTTCGCTAGATGTTACACCTAAAATTGTATAAATAAATACAAAAGTAAGAATAATTTCAACAACAATTGCTCCAATCATATTTAATCCAACTGAAGATGCTTCTCCAAAACCATTTGCTCCAAGTCCAACATTTGCAACTTCCATTCCACACCATCTAATTATTAGATAAAGAAGTGCAGTTCCAAATATTGCACCTAGTATTTGAGCAACTACATAGCAAATGAAATCTTTAACAGACATTTTTTTGTTAATAAGCATAGCTAGAGATACTGCAGGATTAATATGACATCCAGAAACACTACCTATAACATAAGCCATAGCTACAATAGATAGACCAAAGGCTAATGCGATTCCAAGTGTTCCAAGAGCTGTACCTGCGATTGCAGCACTACCACATCCAAAAAGAACAAGTACTGCTGTTCCAATGAACTCACATAAATACTTTTTCATATGAAAAGTCCTCCTATAAATTAATTTTAGAAAAATATTTTCTATTTATACACATTATATGGAAAAGAAATAAAAAAGTCAAGAAGATAATTTTTTGAAAAACACTTGAATTATGTAATTAAAGTGTGTTATAATATGTTTTGTTGTAAAATTTAAGGAGGTAATTATAATAATGAAAGCGTTAAGAAAAACAAAAATAGTTGGAACAATAGGACCAGCAAGTGAAAACAAATTAGAAGAATTATTTATAGCAGGATTAAATGTATGTAGAATAAACTATTCACATGGAAGCTGGGATGAACAATCAGAAAAATCTGAAACAATAATGAGATTAAGAGAAGAAATGGATTTACCTATTCCTATGCTTTTAGATATGAAAGGACCAGAAATTAGAACAGGAATGCTTTATACTGGTAAAAATACAAAAATTGAATTAAAAGATGGTCAAAAATTTACTTTAGTTAATGAAGACATTATAGGTAATGAAGAAAAAGTATCTGTAACATACAAAGAGCTATACAAAGATGTAGAGCCTGGAACAAAGATACTAATTGATGACGGAGCAATAGAATTAAAAGTTGATGAAATAGTAGGTAAAGATATAGTTACAACTGTAGTTCATGGAAATGGTTTAGGAAGTAGAAAAACAATGAATTTACCAGGAACAGTTATTAGACTTCCAGGTTTAGCAGAAAAAGATTATGCAGATTTAAAAACAGCTTGTGAACACGATTATGATTTTGTCGCAATTTCATTTGCAAGAAATGCTGAAGATATAAACAATGTTAGAAAATTCTTAGATGAAAATGGTGGAAAAGATATACAAATAGTAACAAAAGTAGAAAATGTAGAAGGATTAGAAAACCTAGATACTATTATAGATCTAGCTGATGCTCAAATGATAGCTCGTGGAGATATGGCTACAGAAACTGATTTTACAGAGCCACCTGTTGTTCAAAAGAGAATTATAAAAAGATGTAATGATGAGCATAAGCCAGCTATAACTGCTACACAAATGCTAGAGTCAATGACACATCAACCATTACCTACAAGAGCAGAAGTATCAGATGTTGCAAATGCTATATATGATAGAACAAGTGCTATAATGCTTTCAGGAGAATGTGCACAAGGAGACTATCCAGTTGAGTGTGTTCAAACAATGGTTAAAATTGCAAATAGGATAGAACCAGAAATAGATTACTGGAAAAGATTTGATGAGAAAATGCCTCAATTAAATTCATATGAGGAAAAAGCAAATTATTCAGCTTGTGTTTCAGCAAGAATAATAAAAGCAGATGCAATAGTATGTTATACTCATACGGGCGATACAGCAAGAAATTTATCTGGATTTGGAGCAGGATGTCCAATTCTTGCAATTACTGATAATAAAAGAACATTCCGTCAACTTGCTCTTGCTTGGAATGTTACACCAATTTATGTAGAGGCTAAGGAAAATATAGATAAAACAATTGAAGCAGGAATTCAAAAATTACAAGACAAAGAAATTCTTGAAAAAGGAGATATGGTTGTTATTACTGGAGGAGGACAAATGCTTCCAGATGATAAACAAAGTAAAACAATTGGTGGAGTATTGAAAATATAAGTTCACATCAAACAAAAAAAATTTTTTAAAGTGAGAGGTGCGATGTGAGAAGTGAGAGATTATAAAAAATCTCACTTCTCATATATCGCTTCTTTTTTATATTCTTAGGAAAGTCATCCACGTAAGTGATGAGTTTCCCTAGAAGATAAATATGGCGGAATTTAGATTTTGTAGTATTCATAATGCATACAAAATCTAAGTTTCGATTTTTTATAGCTATATTATTAGATTTAAATTTAGTAATATAGTTTTTTTTCACGTTTTTTGGATAAAAAAATATAATTAAATTAATAATATTATATTAGGAGGAACATAATGAAGCAAAAATTTTTAATATTAGGAGGAGATTTAAGAAGCATTAAATTAGCAGAAATGTTAATTACTGATAACAATAAAGTTTTTGCATATGGGCTTGAAAAATCCGAAGATATACAAGAGAATAGTCAAATTGATAAAATTTCTAATTTACAAAGTGCAATAGAAAAGGTTGATATAATAATAGGTCCCACACCTTTTTCAAATAATGGTGAAACGATAAACTCACCGTATGCTAAAGAAGAAATAAAAATAGAACAACTAGTTAAAGCTAACAAGCAAAAAATACTTATTTCTGGAGGAATAAAAGAAAGTATTAAAGAACAATTGGAAGAAAAATTTTTAAAAGTAATAGATGTAATGAAAAGAGAAGAATTAGCTATTTTAAATACTATAGCAACTGCCGAGGGAACTATAAAGCTAGCAATAGAAAATACAGATAAAATTCTTCAAGGATCAAAGGTTTTAATATTAGGATTTGGAAGAGTTGCAAAAATTGTTGCTTCTAAATTTAGTTTGCTCTCAACAAAGGTAACATGTGCAGCAAGAAAAATTTCTGATTTAGCATGGATAGAGGCATATGGATATAATTCTATTAATATTAATGATATATTATATGAATTGAAGGATTTTGACATTATTATAAATACAGTACCACAAATAATAATTAAAGAAAAAGAGTTAAAACATATGAAACCAGATGCTTTATTAATAGATTTAGCCTCAAAACCAGGTGGAATTGAAGGTACAAAAGCAATACAAATGGGATTAAAATATATATGGGCATTAGCTATTCCTCGGAAAGGTTGCACCAATATCATCTGCAGAATTTATAAAAGAGGCTATATATAATACTTTGGAAGAATTTGGTAAAAACAATGTCGAAAAACGCGATGAAAAAGTGGAAAAAAATTCCAAAAAACTATAGACAAATATTTATAAAAGTAGTAGAATACCAAAAGTGAAAGTTGCAACAAAAAAATAATATTTATAGGAGGAAAAAAATGGAAACATTAAAAATTTCATCAAAATCAAACCCGAATTCAGTAGCTGGAGCAATAGCTGGTTTGATTAAAGAATCACACAAAGCTGAAATGCAAGCAATAGGAGCAGGGGCACTTAATCAGGCAGTAAAAGCAGTCGCTATAGCAAGAGGATTTGTAGCACCTGCAGGTGTGGATTTGGTTTGTATTCCAGCATTTGCAGAAGTTGAAGTAGAAGGTGAAGATAGGACAGGTATTAAACTTATTGTTGAATCTAGAAAATAATATTGGGGACAATAGGACCGTTTCTTTTTGTCCCACATGTGAGTGGATAAAAAGAAACGGTCCCAATGTCCCCATTATAACAGGAGGGAGTATGGAATATAAATATTTAGAAAATCAAAAAATACTTATATTTAAAATAACAGAAGAAATTGATGAATTTAAAGCAAAAGAACTAAGGAGGAAGGCTGATTATGAAATTGAAAGATTTATGCCTAAAAGAGTTATATTTGATTTTAATCGTGTTTCTTTCATGGATAGTAGTGGAATAGGAATGATAATAGGAAGGTACAAGCAAACCTCTATGCTTGGAGGTAAAATGGAACTGACTAATCTAAGACCGGCAGTAAGAAAAATCTTTGAAATGAGTGGAGTTTTAAGATTAATTCCTGAAATAGATTTAGAGCAGGAAGAATTACCAGAATTACAACAAAACTTTATATAAAATTAAAAGGGAGATTAAATTATGGAAAATGAAATGAAACTAGAGTTTATAAGCAAATCAAATAATGAAGCATTTGCTAGAATTGCAGTTGCAGCATTTGTATCAAGTTTAGATCCAACTATTGAAGAAATCTCTGATATTAAGACAGCAGTATCTGAAGCTGTCACGAATTCAATAGTACATGGTTATGAAAATAAAAAAGGAATTATACATATAAAATGTAAAATCATAAACAGAAAAATCTATATTGAAATTTCAGACAATGGTAAAGGAATAGAAAATGTTGAACTTGCAAAGCAACCCTTGTATACTAGTAAACCGGATTTAGAAAGGTCTGGAATGGGCTTTACTATAATGGAAAGCTTTATGGACAAACTTACAGTTGAATCAATTTTGGGTGTTGGAACAAAGATAATTATGGAAAAAGAAATAAAAGAATTACCTAAATCTGAAAATCTTACTTTAGAAGAGGCTTTAAGGGGGTAAAGACATTTGGAAAATAATACAAATGATATAATAAATGCCCAAAATGGTGATAAAGATGCTTTAGCATTATTAGTTGAAAACAATCAAGGTCTTATCTGGAGTGTTGTTAAGAGATTTTTAGGTAGGGGATATGATACAGAAGATATTTATCAAATAGGAGCACTAGGATTCGTTAAAGCAATTAGAAAATTTGATATCAACTATGATGTAAAAATATCAACTTATGCAATACCATATATAATGGGAGAAATAAAAAGATTTTTAAGAGATGATGGACCTATTAAGGTAAGTCGTAGTTTAAAAGATTTACAGAGAAAAATTTTAGAAATTCAAAAAGAATATTTAAATAAAGAAGGAAGAGATCCAACGATACGGAGAAATATCAAAGATTTTAAAAACTCCAAAAGAGGAGATTACTTTAGCATTGGAAAGTTCAATACCAATTAATTCAATAGAAGAAAATTTATATTCAGATAATAAATCTAATAATTCAATAAATATTATAGAAACAATTTCCACAAATAGAGATGAGGCTACTTTAATAACAAATAAGATTGCAATAAATAAAATGATTAATGACTTGGAATCACGAGATAAACAAATTATTTTGCTAAGATATTATAAAGACAAAACTCAAAGTGAAGTTGCAAGGATTCTTGGAATTTCTCAAGTGCAAGTATCAAGAATTGAAAAGAAAATTTTAAATAAGATGAAAAGGGAACTGGCCTGTTAATTTGGGACCGGTTGTCATTGGGGACGGACCTTTTTGACAACTTATGAAAAAAGTTGTCAAAAAGGTCCGTCCCCAATGACAACCGGTCCCAATTTGCCAGGCATAGTTTTTGTTTTGGTGCATATTATTTACAAAAGGAGCAAATCGTGAAGAAGATTTTATTTTATCTTATTGCTTTATTTTGTATAGTATTTTTGATTCCATCAATTTGTACAAGACAAAAAAGACAATTGCAAAAAAATGAAAATGTTGAAAATATTTCGGAAGAGAAAACAGTAGAATCAAATTATGAAGCCAACTATCCAAAATATGATTATACAAAGTTTGGGACAATTAAGTTATATCGTTCTAAGACTGGAGAAATAGAAGAACTTCCAATTGATGAATATTTATATGGAGTAGTAAGTAGTGAAATGCCTGTAAAATACGAGATGGAAGCCTTAAAGGCTCAAGCTGTTGTTGCAAGAACATATACAATTTATCAAATTACTCATAGTAATGGAAAACATAATAATGCAGATATATGTGATAATTATGCTTGCTGTCAAGCGTGGATTTCCAAGGAAGATAGGTTCGCAAAATGGAATGAGCTAGATGCAGAAAATAATTGGAAAAAAATAGTAAATGCAGTAAATAGTTCGCAAGGAAAAGTAATTACATATAATGGAGATGTAATAGATGCTTTTTTTCACTCAAATAGTGGGGGAATAACTGAAACAGCGAGTAACGTATGGGGTGGACAAAATTTTCCATATTTACAAAGTGTAGAAACAATTGGAGAAGAAGGATATGAGCAATATAGTTCAGAAGTTGAATTAAGCAAAGATGAACTAATAAATAAATTAAAAGAAAAACATCCGGAAATAGAAATAAATTTTGATGAAGCAGATAGCATAAAAATATTAGAATTTACTGAAAGTGGTAGAGTTAAAACTATAAAGATTGGTAATATTAAAATTGCTGGAACAGAATTAAGAACATGCTTAGAATTAAAATCAACAAATTTCAGTTTTGAAATTAAAGAAAACTCGGTTGTATTTTTCGTAAAGGGTTATGGTCATGGAGTTGGAATGAGTCAAACAGGGGCAGATAGCTTAGCAAAACAAGGGCTAAATTATGAAGATATAATAAAACACTTTTATAGTAACGTTGAGATTATTAATTTATAGATTATTTTGTTATTATAAAAAGCATATAATATCTTTTTTAAACAAATCAAAAACGAGTATTGCTAGGCAAAATTGTATGAAAAAAGCGGAACATACATATAGTATTTGAGCATTTTTTCATACAATTTTAACAACGCAAGACGAAGTTTTTCATTTGTTTAGAGTTATATTTCCTCAACTTTTGTTATATTATCCAAACTAGCAATTGATGAAATTATGCTACTTAGATTAATGTTGTGTTCATACTTAATGTGAAAGTTAAGAGTTTTTATTTTGTCTGATGTTGTTGCATTATCATCATAATTAGATTCATCATTTGTTTTTGAAGAATTATCATTTGAAAGTTCTAATTTTTTTATAAGAATATTTTTTGAATTGAAGAATAATTCTAAATCTTTAATAGCCTTTTCTTTAGAACCTTTATAAGAAATATTAATTTCGCAACTAACAAAATGATCAAGTCTATCAGTTAAAAGATATGAATATGATAGTACTAGGTAAGAAATAACTGTTGCAGTAATACCAATAAAGTAGAATCCAGCACCAATACAAAGTCCAATACATGTTACTGCAAGCAAACTAGCAGCAGTAGTTAATCCTTTAACATTAAATCCGTCTCTAAGGATTGTACCTGCACCAATAAAACCAATTCCTGATAAAAGCTGTGCAGGAATTCTTGTTGGATCACCAGTTCCATAAGTTTTAAAAAAGTATTCACCACATAAAACAACTAATACTGAGCTTATTCCAACTAAAGCATGTGTCCTAAAACCTGCTGGTTTGTTCCAAGAATCACGTTCTAAACCAATTATTCCAGATAAGATAATAATAAGAACAATTTTGAGTATTGTTTGAAAATAATAGTTGTCAAAAATTTGAATTAATGATTCCAAAATTCTATCCTCCTTTAATAATAATATATTTATTATAACATATATTATTGATAAAGTAAAATAATGATAAATTTCTTGCAATTTTAATGGTTTTGTAATATAATGTAAAAGTCAAAATAGCATAATTTTATTGTTTGAAAATAAATATGCCATAGAAAGGATAGAAGATATGCCATATCAAAAAAGAAATAAAAAAAATCATTATAAAACTAATAAAAAACAAGCTTATAAAAAAGAAAAGACTAATAAAAAGAAGTTAATTCAAAAAAATAATAATAACAGCAATAAATCTGAAAAAAAGAAATTTTCTCAAAAACATCCTAAGATTGCTCTATTTATCAAAATTTGCTTATTATTATTTGTTGCATTAATTGTTACTATTGCAGGTATAATTTGTGGAATGATATATGGTGGATGGGGAGACGATTTTGCGATAACAAAAGAAGAACTTGTAATTGGATCTTCAAATTCAATTATTCTTGATAAAGATGGAAATAAACTAGCTGAACTTTCTGGTGATGACAATAGAAAAATAATTAAACTTGAACAAGTTCCAGAAAATTTGAAAAATGCATATATTTCAATAGAAGATGAAAGATTTTATAAACATAATGGAATAGATTTTAAAAGAACAGGAGGAGCAATTTTTAAATATGCTATAAAAGGTGGTAATGCAAATTTTGGTGG
>DOYA01000055.1:17979-19385 GCA_003518755.1 Clostridiales bacterium
CAAATACTAGAATTATATTTTAATATAATATTTGTTGGTGGAAATAAAAGCAATTTAGGTATTGAAGTTGCAGCTGAATATTATTTTAATAAAACTGTTTCAGATTTAAATTTAGCAGAATGTGCATATTTAGCAGGAATAAATCATTCACCTAATAAATATAATCCTTATGATACAAATAAAGATAACACAGAATTAATCAAAAAAAGAACAAAAGTTGTGTTAAAAAAGATGCTTGATCTTGGAAATATTCAAAAAGCAGATTATGATGAAGCTGTTGCACAGGTTGATGAAGGATTGAAATTCGAACAAGCTCAAACACTTGGTACGATGTATTCATATCATACAGATGCAACAATTGCTCAAGTTATAGAAGATGTTGCAATAGAAAAAGAAATTTCAAAGAGTTTGGCTACTGCCTATGTATATAGTAGTGGACTGACAATTTATTCTACTCAAGATACTGAATTACAAAATAAGATGAATAGCGTAATGGTTGACGATAGCAGTAAATATATTAGAAATTCAAAGCTTAATGAAGGAGCTATATCTCAAGCTGCAATGGTAATAATAGACAATGAAACTGGATATGTTGTTGGAGTAGTTGGTGGACTTGGAGAAAAAACAGAATCTAGAGGATTAAATAGAGCAACACAAAGTCCAAGACAAACAGGATCATCAATAAAACCTTTAACATCATTAGTTCCAGGTATAAATGAAGGTGTTATTACAGCAGCTACAATTTACGATGATACTAGAGCAGAATTTTTAAATGGAACATATAAACCTAAAGATTATAATACACCAAAAGGGTTAATAAGTATTAGAAGTGCTATTAGAACATCACAAAATATTCCATTTGTCAAAGTTGTAACAGAGCTTACACCAGAAAAATCTATAGAATACTTAGAAAAAATGGGTGTATCAACAATTGACCATGAGAGAGACAGTTTAGCAGCTTTGGCAATAGGAGGTTTCACAAATGGTATTAGTCCATTAGAAATGGCAGGATGTTATGCAACAATTGAAAATGATGGAGAATACAGAAGACCTATGTTTTATAGCAAAGTAACAGATCAAAATGGAAATACCATTTTAGAAGGAAAACAAACAAAGGAGCAAGTTATATCTCCTCAAGCAGCTTATGTAATTAAGAACATTCTTCAATCTGTAGTACAATCAGGAGGAACAGCAACTTATTGTGCAATTAATGGAATGGATGTTGCTGCTAAAACTGGTACAACAAACTCTGATTATGATAGATGGTTATGTGGATTTACAAACTATTATACAGCAGCTTGCTGGTATGGATTTGATCAAAACGAAGAAGTAGTTGCTTCATCAAACCCAGCAGGTAAGATTTGGGAAGCAGTGATGAAAAAGGTTCATTCAGGGCTTGATTCATC
>DOYA01000088.1:0-1933 GCA_003518755.1 Clostridiales bacterium
AACTATAATATAGCTATGTCTAGATATTTAATAAGTGGTGTTGATGTATGGCTTAATAATCCACGTAGACCAATGGAAGCATCTGGTACATCTGGTCAAAAAGCATCTGTAAACGGAGTTATTAACTTTAGTGTATTAGATGGATGGTGGGCTGCAGGATATGATCAGACAAATGGTTGGATAATAGGAACAGATGCAGAATATACATCATATACAGAACAAGATATAGCAGATAGTGCAAGTATTTATAAAACTTTAGAAAACAAAATAATACCTATGTTTTTCAATAAACCACAGAAAAATGGTTATTCAGAAGAGTGGATGGAAACAATGAAACAATCAATTCTAACTACAGGTGGAAAATATAGTACAGCAAGAATGCTTGTTGATTATACAGAACAATTATATATTCCTTTAATTAATCTATATAATAATTATTATACAAATCTTGAAGATGCTGCAAGATATTCACATTGGAAACATCAAATAAAAGCAAATTGGAAAGATATTACAATTGAACAATTAGAAAATCCAGAAAATATTAAAATTGATGCAGGAGAAAAGATTGAGGTTTCTTGTAAAGTAACTTTACCTAATATTGAAAAAGAAGACATAAGAGTAGAAGTATATTGTGGTAAGATTTCAGATGATGGTAGAGTCGAAGATATCAAAATTGTTCCTATGAAATTAGTTGAAGAAGAAGCAGAATATAGACGTTATAAATACACTGCAAAAGTAGCTCTTACATCTGGAGGAAATTATGGATATACTTTCAGAGTAATGCCTACAAATAAAATGTTACTTGATAGTGAAAACTTGGATTTAGTTAAATGGATTGAAAAATAATTGATGCTTTAAGAGAGGAAGAGTATTAATAATGCAAAAAGTTATAATTTACACAGATGGTGCATGTTCAGGAAATCCTGGTCCTGGTGGATGGGGAGCAGTACTGATTTCAGGAGAACATAAAAAAGAAATGTCAGGTGGAAGTAAAGATACAACTAACAATATAATGGAAATGACAGCAATTTTAGAAGCGTTAAAAGCATTAAAACAACCATGCAAAGTTGAATTATACAGTGATAGCGCATATTGTGTAAATTGTTTTAATCAAGGTTGGATATACAACTGGATAAAAAAAGGCTGGAAAACAGCATCAGGAGAAAAAGTTAAAAATCAAGAAATTTGGCAAGAAATTTATGATTTAACAAAAAAACACAAAGTAACATTTAACAAAGTAAAAGGTCATAGTGATGTAGAGCTAAATAATAGGTGTGATGAATTAGCAAGAAATGCAATACCAAAATAAAAGGGGACAAAAAGAACCGGTACCAATGGACCCAAAAAAGGCAGGAGCACAACTCCTGCCTTTATGTATTTATCATTTAAGATAAATGTATAAAACCAAGAATAATACCCCTGTCAAATACACAAGTTATTGAATATTTCTACAATTATTTGTTAGCCATATTGTTTTCAACTTGTTGAATCATTTTCTTAACCATGTTTCCACCGATTCTTCCTGCATCTCTTGAAGATAAGTTACCATTATAACCATCTTTTAAAGTTACACCAACTTCGTTAGCAACTTCATATTTGAATCTGTTTAAAGCTTCTTTAGCTTCTGGAACTACTTTTCTGTTACTATTTGAATTTGACATTTTTATTCACCTCCTGATTAAATTAGTATTTAATCGAAATAAATCGACAAAAGAAAAAAGAAATCTTTTTTCTAAAATTAGAATGTGCAAAATTTCAAAAAATAAACAGAAAAAAATTGGAAATTTTCATTTTGGGACGGTCCTTTTTTGTAAAAATTATTATTGAAAAATAACTAATCCGCGTCAGCATTTCGTTTTTAAAATCCGTATGGTGGGTATCCCTAAAGGGGGTACCATAGGATTTTAAAAATGATGTGCGGTTAAACAGGATT
>DOYA01000088.1:1976-3471 GCA_003518755.1 Clostridiales bacterium
GTTAAACAGGATTAGTTATTTACATAACATTTACAAAAAAGGACCGTCCCAAAATGAAAAAATTATATTTCAATTTTTGGCTGATATTTTTCCAGCCACATATTTACTTGGCAAAGATATGCCATTAATTGTGGACCAGTCATTAATTGACCAAACCATGGTCTTGAAAATGCTTTACCATCTGTATTTAAGATTTCTATTATATAATCTCTGTTTAGCAAATTATTAATTGGAGAATTTGTGTCTTTCATTATTTCAGTTAACATTTGTTTCACAGTATATAAATAAGTTGGATTATGAGTTTTAGGATATGGAGATTTTTTTCTTGATACAATTTCTTCAGGAAGATAATTTTTTACCACATGCCTTAGAAGCCCTTTTTCTCTGCCTTTATATGCTTTCATTTCCCAAGGCACATTATACATATATTGAACTAATCTATAATCACAAAATGGAACTCTTATCTCAAATCCATTTGCCATAGTCATCCTGTCGCCTCTATCAAGTAATGTTTGCATAAACCAATATGTTGTTAAATATGTTATTTTACGTTTTTGAGAGGTTTCATAAGAATCACAATCTAAAATTTGAACATTTGATAAACTTTGGTTGTATCTAAAATCTACATATTCTTTTAGATTAATCTTAGAGGAAATCTCTGGATGCAAAAGTTGTTGTCTTTCATCTAATGCAATTGACCAAGGAAAAGTTCCAGAACTTAAAGCATCTTCTCTAAAAAACCATGGATAACCTGCAAATACTTCATCTGCACATTCTCCCATAATACTTACAGTTTTTTCTTTCTTTACTTCTTTGCAGAATAAATATAAAGAAGAATCCACATCTGCCATACCTGGAACATCACGTGCTATCATTGCATCTTCTAATGCTTTGGCTAATTCTGGAGTATCTAACATAACTTGATGGTGTTTAGTATAAGTTGATTTATTCATTAAATCAATATAGTAATTATCTGAATTTGGTTGAAAATCGGACTTTACAAAGTTTTTATCATTATCAACATAATCAACTGAATAAGTATCAAGTGGAGGTTCACCTTTTTCTTTTAAATAATCTGCAGCAAATTTTGTAATTATGCTTGAATCAAGTCCACCTGATAAAAATGTACAAATAGGTTTATCTGAAATAAGCTGTTTGGAAATGGCATCTTTTAAAAGAAATTCAACTTTTGAACAAGTTTCATCAAAATCATCTAAATGAGGTTTAGATTCTAATTTCCAATATTCCTCTATATGAAGACCAGACGAGTTATAAACAGCTAGGTTACCAGGTTTTATTTCAAAAACATTTTTATAAACACTAGTACCAGGAGTATGAGCAGGACCAATGCCAAATAATTCAGATATTCCTTGAGAGTCTATTATTTTTTCAAAATTAGGATATTCAAAAATTGCCTTTAATTCAGAAGCAAAGAGTAATCCTTGATCAAATACTGTATAAAATAAAGGCTTTATACCAAAGTGATCTCTTGCTA
>DOYA01000153.1 GCA_003518755.1 Clostridiales bacterium
GGAGATTTTTTTGAAATGTTAATTTGGGACGGGGTATTTTTTTAAAATTGTCAATTTTTGTCGAATTATGCGATGAGATTTTCTTGATACTTGTCTTGACAAATGATTTAGAACTATATATAATTTCATTAGAAAAAGCCCAAAATAGCACAAATAATAAAAAAGAAGAATTATATAATTGGTTAAAATTTATAAATAATCCAAAGGAGGTAACTCGGAATGGAAGATGAAAATATAAACAAAGCCAAAAAAGTTCTAGAAACAATAAGCCAAGATGAAAGAGAAAGAAGACTAACAGAATTAAGGGAAAAATACAGAATGGATCAACATGCAATAATGCTTGCAGGATATGATAAAGGCTTGAAAGAAGGAATAGAGCAAGGAATAGAACAGAATAAAAAAGAAATTCTTGAAAAACTATTAAAAACAAATTTATCAATAGAACAAATTATAAAAATTACTGGTTTTACTGTGGAAGAAATAGAAAAGCTAAAGAAATAATAGTATAAAAACTAAATAGAATAATTAAGAAAAAATGATTTAACAAACTCCTAGTGGCAGAACAGTAGGAGTTTTTACATAGAAAGTTAAGGAGAACTTTATGGAAATTAAAGATCAGATAAGCACCAAGCCCTGCAACGTTATATGTTTCAAGGAAAAGAAAAGTTAATAATATTTAGAAAGGATTTTATGTGTATTATGAATAGTTTTATATATGAAATACCAACAAAAATTTATTTTGGAGAAAATGAGTTAAACGGTAATCTTAAGACAGAAATACAAAAGTATGGAAATAAAGTTTTATTACTCTATGGCGGTGGATCAATAAAAAAGATAGGTTTATATCAAAAAATAATTAATGAATTAGAAAGTAATAATGATATTAAAGTATTTGAATATGCTGGAATTGAGCCAAATCCTAGACACACAGCTATAAATGAAGCAGTAAAAATTTGTAAAACAAATAATATAGATGTTATTTTAGCTGTGGGTGGTGGAAGTGTAATAGATAGTAGTAAACTTATAAGTATAGGAAATTACTACAATGGAGATTCTTGGGATTTTGTTATAGGGAAAACCAAACCAGAAAAAGCATTACCAATTATTACTGTACTTACATTATCAGCTACTGGTTCTGAAATGAACGGAACAGCAGTCATTTCAAATATGGAAACACATCAAAAAAAGGGTGTAAAATCACCGCTAATTGTTCCAAAAGTTTCATTTTTGGATCCTACACTTACATATACTGTGAATAAATATCAAACTGCATGTGGAAGTGCAGATATATTATCACATATTCTTGAAACATATTTTTCTAGAAATACAGGGTTATCTATGTTAGATAGAGTGATGGAAGGTTTAATGAAAACAGTAATTAAATATGCAAAAATTGCTTATATTGAACCAAATAATTATGAGGCTAGAGCAAATTTAATGTGGGCATCTTCTTGGGCTATAAATGGATTTGTAAGAATAGATAGACAACCAAATATATGGGTTTGCCATATGCTAGAGCATCAATTATCAGCATTTTATGATATTACACATGGTTTAGGACTAGCAATTTTAACACCAAAATATATGCGATATGCTTTAAATGAAAGTAATGTAGATAGATATTATGAATTTGGAATAAATGTTTTTGATATTGATAAAAATTTACCAAAAATTGAAGTTGCAAGAAAAAGTATAGAATGTTTAGAAAAGTTTCTATATGAAGACTTAGAATTAACAAATGATTTGAAAAGTTTGAATATAAATGATGAACGCTTTGAAGAAATGGCAGATAGGATTTGCAAAAACGGAACAATAGAAGGTTTTATTGATTTGAATAAAGAGGATATAGTTAATATTTTTAATGAATGTATTTAGATAGATGAGGAATATTATGAAGTATGATGGAATTATATTTGATTTAGATGGCACTTTATGGAGTACAATAGAAAGTTGTGTAAAATCGATTGCAGAAGTAAAAAGTAAGCATAAAGAAATAACTCGTGAAATAACAGAAAAAGAAGTGATAAGTTCTATGGGCTTACCATTCGATGAAATTGTACAAATTTATTACAGCTATTTGGAAAAAGATAAAGCAGAAAAATTTGCAAAAGAAGCATTTGAAAAAAATATTGAAAATTTAATGCAAAATGGTGGAACATTATATGATAATATGACGAACATAATAAAAGAATTATCAAAATATAGCTCATTGTATATTGTTAGTAATTGTATAGAAGGATATATTGAATCATTTTTAAGAAGTAGTAATTTATCAAAATACTTCAAAGATTATGAGAGCAATGGTAGGACAGGGTTAAGTAAGGGAGAAAATATAAAATTAATTATAGAACGAAATAACATTAAAAATGCTATATATGTTGGAGATACAATTAGTGATAAAATAGCAGCAGATTATGCAAAAATACCATTTGTTTTTGCATCATATGGATTTGGCAATGTTGAACAATATGATTACAAAATAGATTCAATAAGTGAAATAACAAAGATTATGAAAAATTAGGCATGGAGATTTTTTTGAGTCTTTAAAAACTATTTAAAACAAATGGTGGACAAAAGGGTAAAAGAATAGAAATGGGGGAATTTATGAAAAAATATAAAGTATTATATTACATAACAACAGTTATGAGTATGTTAGTTGGGTTATGGCACTTCTTTGTTCCAATAATGTTTCAATGGTATGATTATTTACCAATGCAATATGGAAATTTAATTGTTGGAATAGATTAT
>DOYA01000072.1 GCA_003518755.1 Clostridiales bacterium
TCTGCAGAATTAAAATTTTCTGGTACTAAATCTGCAGGTGTAATTTCTATATCAAATTCATCATTTAATTTTGCAACTAATGTTACAATATCAAATGAATCTAAAATTTCTTCTTCTATTAAATTTTCTTCTTTATTAAAGTCTACTCCAGGCTTTATTTGTTCTAATATTTTTATAATATCATCCATTTCCTATTCTCCTATCTCTCATTTTTTATTCCTACCTACTATTTTATTAAATCAAATCAAAAACGAGTATTGCAATGCTGAGGCTGTTTGAACGCAAGTGAATTACAGCATCAGTATGCACAGCTGGCAAAATTGTTTCAAAAGGCAAAGGAGCGTACGCGGTGTACGTTGCTGAGGCTGTTCGAACGCTAGTGAGTTACAGCGTCAGTATGCATCAGCTGAATGCGTTTTGAAATAATTTTAACACAGCAAGACGAAGTTTTTCATTTGATTTGTAGTGCTTTTCTGTCAATTTTACCATTTGCATTATACGGCATTACATCTAGTTTATTGAATTCATTTGGCCTCATGTATGGTAAAAGAATTTTTTCACACTCAATAGCTAAAGTCTTTTCATCAATTGTCCCTTGATAATATAAAACTATTTTTTTATTTTTCTCATCATAAACAGCACAGCAAAGAGTAATTCCTTCTATGCCATAAATATTTCTTTCAATTTCTCCTAGCTCAATTCTATATCCCATATGTTTTATTTGATAATCTTTTCTAGAAAGATAAATTAAATTTCCCGTTTTATCATATTTTACGATGTCTCCTGTTTTATATACTATTTCAGGGTAACATTTATTAATTGGATTTTGAATAAATGCTTGTTTTGTTTTCTCCTTATTTTTATAATATCCTGATGCTAAAAATGATCCTCTTGCTAATAACTCTCCTTTATCTGATTCTTCATTTTCTATATATTTTATCTCTTTTCCATTTTCATCAACTACTATCAATCCACAATTATTGCAATGTTTTCCAATTGGAACAGAAGCTGTATCTTCTAATTTTTTATCTAGAATATAATATGAACATATATCTGTTGTTTCTGTTGGTCCAAATAGATTAGCAAACATTGCATCTGGCAAAGCATTCATCCACATATTTAACTGCTTTGTTGGCATTACTTCACCTGCAAATAAAACTTTTCTTAAATATGGTAGTTTAACATCTTTTAATGCTCCTAAATTTGCAACTATACATAATGCAGAAGGAACCCAATATATTGTATTAATTCTATTTTCATTTAAATATTTTATTAAATTTATTGGAAAAGAAAAGTTTACCTTTGGAATTATATACATAGTTGCTCCTGTTAAAATTGTAGTAAATACATCAGTTATTGACATACTAAAATAAAATGGTGTTTGACTACCCCAAATAGTTTCTTCATTAATATTAAATGTTTCTTCTGCCCATTTTATATATGATAAAACTGCCTTATGGTTTAAAACAACACCTTTAGGAACCCCTGTAGAACCAGATGTATATAAAATATACATTGTATCCAAATCTATTCTATCATCATTAATCTTTTTTAAATTAATCTCATCTATTTCTGTTTTAAGCATTTCATCATATACAAAGACATTTTTTATATTTAATTCTAATGATTCTAACTTTTTTTGATTTTTGATATCTGTTATTACTGTTTCAGCTTCTAAATTTTCTATTATTGCTTCTATTCTGTTTTTAGGTGATTTTACATCTATTATTGTATAAAAATTTCCACTATATAAAGTACCTATCATTGCTTCTAAGCAATTTACGGTTTTGTCAATAAAAATTACAATTGGTTTGTTCGTTTCATTAATTTTATGATTTACAAATGTTCCTATTTTTTTTGAATTTTCTGTAAATTCTTTGTAGGTAACTCTTCTTTTGCTATCTACAAATATTTCTTTTTCAGGTATTTCTTTACTTTTTTTATTTATAACATCAATAATACTTTTTTCCACTTTTCAAACTCTCTCTCTTAATTAATATATGCCATTTGAATAATGTATTTGAAGTAGGAGGTAAGAAGTCGGATGTCGGAAATTATAAATCACTCTCAACTTCCTACCTCTTACCTCCTACATCATATCTTGAAAATTTATATAACAAATTTTATACAAGAATTTTACTATATTTTCATAAAAAAAGCAAGTATTTCTACTTGCTTGTGTATACTATATATATTATTCAGCAGCTGTTTCTTCTGCTTCTGGAGCGTTATAAGCTTCTAATATAGCATTTTGAATTTTTTCCCTTGTTTCAGGGTTGATTGGATGAGCTATATCCTTGAATTCTCCTGTTGGAGTTTTTTTGCTAGGCATAGCTATAAATAATCCATTTTGGCTTTCGATAACTTTGATATCGTGAATTACGAATTCATTATCGAATGTTACAGAAGCAACAGCTTTCATTCTGTTTTCTGAATTTACCTTTCTTAAACGTACATCAGTAATTTGCATTTTTAGCACCTCTTTCTTTAAGTAATATGTACATAATTTTTTATGCACTAATATATTATTCTTCAAAAAAAAATTTTTTCCTTCTTTTTTTTACAAATTTTTTATTTTATATTTATTGTTTTACTGATAATGTATTGTGGCCTTGATTTGACTTCATCATATATTCTTCCTATGTATTCAGAAATAATCCATAGTGATACTAGTTGAACTCCTGCAAAAAGTGTAACTGTAACCATAATAGATGTCCATCCAGGCTCTAAATTATTGAGTTTAAAGGCATATGATATTAAAGCATATACTAAAATTATTATAGATACCAGTATAGAAGCTATTCCCAATGCACCTACCATTTTTAATGGTTTGTTAGAAAAACCTATTATACCATCTTGTGCTAATTTAATCATTTTTTTTAAAGGATATTTAGTCTTACCTGCAAATCTTCTATCCCTTTCATATTCAAATGGCACTTGTTTATATCCTGTCCAACTCCATAATCCTCTTAAAAATTTATTATGTTCTGGCATAGAATTTACTTCATTGATTACTTCTTTATCAACTAATCTAAAATCCCCTGTATCTTTTGGTATTTCAACATCTGCAAAGGTGTTTAGAGCTTTATAAAATAACTTGGCTGATGATACTTTAAATATAGACTCTCCTTTTCTCTTGCTACGTTTTCCATATATTATTTTATTGCCTTTTTCCCAAAGCTTTATCATATCAGGAATTAATTCAGGTGGATCTTGAAGATCAGCATCTATTATTATAGCACAATCTCCAGTATTTTTTTTTAATCCTGCTATCACAGCTGCCTGATGTCCAAAATTTCTTGTAAATGAAATTACTTTAACTTTTGTATCAAACATTGCTTTTTCTTCCAATAAGTTAAATGTTTTATCATTGCTACCATCATCTACAAAAACTATTTCATAGTCATAGTTTTCTAATTGATTTAATACATTTGTCATTCTATTATAGCACTCATTCACTACTTTTTCTTCATTATACATTGGTATAATAACTGATATTTTTTTCAATTTAAGCTTCTCCTTTTTTTATTATTAATCATTTATGGTATTTAGAATTTCATCTACTATAAATTTAGAATTTAGTATATTGTGCGTGTTTTCAGTAACTATATACATCGATGCGTTTTCTGTTTCAAATAATTCAAATGGAGTATGTGGGTCAATTTCTTCAAAAGGATATTCTTCAATATTTCCCGTTACTTCATCAACTATATAAGCAGATTTATCTATATCAATTATATATAATTTTTCTTCATTTATAATCTTTTTTATTTTTTCATCTATCTCATTAGCATTTTTATTATTTTCTTGAACTAAGTATCCTTTATTATCAATTTTATAATTTGATTTGGTTATTTCTTTTAAAATTTTTAATACTTTTTCCCTAGAGTCTTCTGTAATCCATATACCACTTTCATTTGGTGACTGTTCTAATAGTTTATCCAATTCTGAAAACTCAGGTTTTGCATTTTTTATTGCTCCAGCTATAGCAACTTTATATTGTATATTTGGCTTTATAGTAAGTACTTCTCTTCCATCATATTCATTTTTTATTTCATAAATTGTTGTATCTGTATTATTATTATATCCCAAATCTTGCTTTAGATTTTCTATTTTTTGTTCAGATAAATTCTTTGAATCTGAATTTTCAATTAATTCAGTTGAATTATGATGTATACTATCCTTTTGTTGCTCATTTTTCTTTCTATTTTTTGATATAATAAATATGATAATTAAACAAATAATCACTAGAAGACAAATTATAAGTAAAAAAATCTTATTTTTCATTATTACTACCATTCCTTCCTATTGTAATTATTTTTCAACCTTATATACCTCTTAACATATTGATTGTTGCATTAATATATTTATCAGCTAATCCCCAATTACTTACATCGGCAGAACTATATGCTTCTGGCAACTCAATTAAAGCTGCTCTTGCAGCTCTTCCATTAGAACCCAAATTTGCTCTTGCCCAATTAATTAAGTATCCTCTTCCATAAGATGAAATATGTTTATTCATTCCTAGTTGTGTACGATAATATAAACCTATACCTTCGTCCCCCATAGTTTCATTTAGCCATCCATGCAAATCTACCAATACGGTTTGTCCATCTATAGATTTATTTAGTAATAAAAATTCTCTTAAATGTCTTGCTTCATATGCTTGAAATGGTTCTGTACCTGTATAATTTCTGCTAGTTGTATATTTTGCCCAATCAGTGCCCCATGTTCTATTCATATCAATCCCTTGATTTCCAGGTGCCGCAGAATATAATGTTGTTCTTCCTGGTCCATTATGTGACCATCCATAATATTCTCCATCTGGATTTAAAGAAGGAAATATATATATAGTCCACTTATTAGCTAGTTTAGAATCATTCATTGAAATTAGTTTATCTCTAAAAGCATTCGCAATTTTTGTTAATTCTTGTCCATCAAAGTCAAAATCATCTTCCCATCCATGTATTGCAAATGTTGCAAATAGTACATTTGGACCTAATCCAAATCTATAGTATTTTAATTCAGTTCCATTTACATTTCCCTGATACTTAAGTCCACTTTTTCCATAACTTCCAATTTCAATACCCATTTGGGTTTCTTTTAGTTTAAACATTTGTGCTTTTGAATTATTACCATAACATACTTGTATATTAGTACAATCTGCAGTTGCGCCATTTGCTACATCTAAATATAATCCATTACATTTTGAAATTAAATTATAATATCCATCTCCTACATCTTTAATTATCCATTTTTGTGCATCTGAACCATTTTTCCAACATTGCCATACATTTGTGCCCGCTTCTTTCCCTGCATTTGCTACATCTAGAAACTTTCCTGAATGTAAAAACATTAATGTATAATATCCATCTTCATTATACTCAACAAAAACTTTTTGACAATATACTCTAGTTTTACCATATATATGTACATTTCCTCCTGAGCTTTTACTAGCATTTGTTACTTCTAAACACTTATTTTTATTAACACCTGTTTCAATCTCATATATCCCATTTTCTATTATATCTTCGAAATTAATATTAGAGAATTCTTTTAATTTGAATTTTTGAGCCTTTGAATTATTTCCGTAGCATACTTGTATATTAGTTCCATTGGCTGCTATTCCGTTTGAAACATCTAAATATAAATCATTACATTTTGATATAAAATAATAATAACCATCTCCAGCATCTTTTATAGTCCATTTTTGAGCATCTGAATCATTCTGCCAACATTGCCATACATTTGTACCCGCGTTTTTACAGGCATTAGCTACATCAAGTACTTTGTTTGAATTGACTGATATAATTGTATAATATCCGTTTTCATCCTTTTTGATATTAAATATTTGATTTTTTTTCTCAAAATTATGATATAATCTTAGGTTTGCACCACTTTGTTGTGAATTATTCTCTATATCTAGAACATAGTTACTATTTATTGCAGATTCAATAATATATGTTCCATTATCAATTGTATCTATGGTAGATAACGTTTTAGTTTTTCTATCTTTTATATCCCCCGGATTGTTTTGTATTAAAGTATTCTTAATATCTTCTTCATTTATACTTTTTTCTTTATCTTTATTCTTTTCTTCAATACTATTTTCTATGACATCATTTGCTATATAGTTATCATAAACTAAAGAATCATTATTGTTATATTCGAGAGTATTATTAACTTCCGCATTCTCAACATCTGTTGTTTTCACTTCATTTGGTTGTACATAACTCTCACTGATTTTATTCTCAAGCAAACTATTTGTAGATGAGTTTTTTTCTACCGCAAATACAACTAAAGACTTAAAAGTTAAGGTAATCGTTACGAATAAAACACTTAAAATAAAGATTTTATTTTTAAACATCTATAACACATCCTTCTGTGATTACATATATTTTAGTGATTTTTCCTTTTCTTTATTTTTATAATTATCACTAAACTTATTAATAAAAATATAGCAACAATTGCAATTATTATATACTTGTTTTTACCTGTTTTTTTGTTATCATCTATATTTGATTCTGATAGATTTTCAGTTAAATTCTTTGAATCCGTTATAATACTATCTTCAATATCAATTTCATTTGAATCTTTGTTGTCACCACTTTTCTCTTCATTTTTAGAAACTGTATCTTTTTCATTTTCTTTGATAATTCTAACAAAATATGTTCTAGTTGTACCCGAAGATGCTCTTACTTCTATTTTGCATTCAGAAATGTCTTTTATATCTATTTTTCCATTTCCATTTACTTTCGCATCTGCATCTTCGGCATTAGCTATAATGTCAATTTCATTTACATTGTTTTCTATTTTTAAATCATAATTAATAACTTGTCGATCAAAATTTGGAGATAATGTACCTCCTTTTACAAACAATTCTTTTAAAAAGCAATTATTAGACTTAGTATTGTCAAAACTATCTTTGTGTTCTTGTATCATTCTTTGCGTTTCTTTTTCCGCATCTTCATCTGTATAATCAGCCATACTTGCAAAAATACAATTATTTGTAAATAATATAGACATCATAAGAAATACAGTTATAAAAAAAATTTTATTCTTCATTATATAATTCTTCCTTCCTTAATCTAATTGAAAAAGAATTTAATTTTGACAAAGCACAATTCTAATTATTTTTTAATATGTCTAAATTAAATATTTTAATGGCATATACCCTTGTCTACCGTCATCTGTGATAATTCTACACCAATCATATCCATTTATATTATTGTATGTTCCTTTTTCTATTACAGTTACTACTGTCCAATCTGTTAGAGTGGTTATTTTATCTAACTTTGTACTAGGCCCTACTCTAACTTTACAACCCGAACCATCATTTGTTTTAACTCTTGCCGTATAATTACAATTTTTGATTGTATCTATTACTTGTAAATAATTTCCAGACATGAATCCGATTTTTCCATCTAGTGTAATGACCTTGTTCCAATTATCGTTAATTCCTCTCTGAACAGATAGCAGAATTGTTCCATTTGGAATTATCTCTATCGTATCTGAATTAGTATTTGCATCGCTTCTTAGCTTTAAACCACCATTGGCATTTACCCTAACATTTATTGAAGATGCCTCCGAAGTGTTTGATGGCATCGGTGCTGGTGTTGCATTCATATTTTCATATACTGGGATAATGAATGTGAAATGTCCATCCAAACAATTTATTTGACTATACATGCTTTTTAATGTTTTAGCTTCACTATATGCTCCCATTATATGTTGCATATATTGGTGGGTATAAAGAGATGTTCCATTTCTAGTATCTATATCAAATTTATTTTGATATAAAGTGTTTTGATAGTTTTCAAGCCAATTCTTTTTTAAAAAATCTATTCCACCCTCTAAAGCTTTTTCCATTGTATCCCAACCATAGGATTTTGCTTTATTTAGACCATTATTATAGATTTGTGTATATCCATTTCCTGATGCACCTATATTGAATGGGTTGTAATATGTCTTTCCATCTCCTCCATCCATACCAGTTCCAATTTTACTTCCTTTTGTACCTTGTTCTTGTATAAGTCTTGCAACTATGTAATATGGATTAACATTTTTATTTCTACATGCTGTATTAATATCATCTGCATAATTTTCTAAAAATGTTCCATTTACCTTTTTCCTTATTCCTTCAATCGTATGTACACTGCTTTCATATATATTTAATTTTTCAAATTGGAAAATATTGTTTTCATCTAGGAAATTTCTAGGATCCATATAATATGCAACTGCTTTTTCTGAAGCACAATACAATCCACTATCATAAAGTCTTGTTCCACAAACTGGGCATATCCATTCTCCAGAATTTGATGATGGAACTAAGTTTCTAGAATGAACCTTACATTCTCCAGATGTTACGTCTTCAAAATTTAATCCAGTATATAATAATTCAAAATTCCAATTAGGGTGAGCCTGCATTAATACATCTATCTTTTCTTTATATCCTGGATATTTATTTGTGTCAATACTGATAAAATAATTTGCCTCTGTCTTATTAAACTTAAATCTTTGTGAATTACTATTATTTGATGCATCAATTTCTATATTAGTTCCATTTACATTTTTTCCATTAGCAATAGTTAAAAACTTATACCCCAATTTTGATACTATATTGTAATATCCATTTACATCTTCATTAATTATCCATTTTTGAGCATCTGATTCGTTTTGCAAACATTGCCATACATTAGTATGATTTTCAACTTTTCCATTTGCTACATCTAATACCATATTTGAATGTAAAAATGTAAGTTTATAATATCCATTTCCAATATATTTTACATTTACTTTTTGACAATTTGCATTATTTTTACTGCATATTTGAACATTTCCTCCTGATATTCTTGTACCATTTGCTACATCAATTGCCTTTGTTCTATCTATTCCAGTTTCTATCTCATATAGTCCATCTTCTATTGTTTTTGTTCCTATTATTTCCGTACTCATTGTTGTTTTGTTAAATTTGAACATCTGTGCTTTTGAATTATTACCATAACAAACTTGTATATTATTTCCATTTGATGCTATTCCATTTGCAACATCTAAATATAGTCCATTACACTTAGAAATTATATAATAATATCCATTTGTAGCTTCTTTTATTATCCATTTTTGTGCATCTGATTTATTGTCCCAACACTGCCATACATTAGTTCCAGCAGTTTTTCCTGCATTAGCAACATCTAATGCCATTTTTGAATGTGCAAATGTTAATGTATAATATCCATCTCCTAAATATTTAACATTTACTTTTTGAAAATTTGAATCTATTCTCTGATTTATTTCAACATTAGTACCTGCTGTTTTGCTTCTGCTTGCAGCACTTATAGTCTTTTTTGCATCAAGACTTGTATTTATTTCATATAACCCATCTTCTATTGTCTTAGTTCCTATTTGATTATTATTTCCCTCTGATATTTCATTATTAAGTTTAAACTTTTGAGCTTTAGAATTATTACCATAGCAAACTTGTATATTAGTTCCATTTGTAGCTATACCATTTGCCACATCCAAAAATAGTCCATTGCATTTTGATATTAGATAATAATATCCATTACCCGCATCTTTTATCATCCACTTTTGTGCATCTGCATTATTTTCCCAACATTGCCACACATTAGTTCCAGCAGTTTTTCCTGCATTAGCAACATCTAAAACTTTTTTTGAGTGAACTGCAGTTATTGTATAATATCCATTTCCAATACTTTTAATATTAAATTTCTGATTTAGAGTTTTTAAATTTTGATATAGTCTTAAATTTGCTCCACTTTGTAACGAACTATCTAATATATCCAAAACAAAATTATCATTAATCCCTGAATGTATTGAGTATATTCCATCCTCAATCAAATCTTGGTTACTTGTTTTTGTTTCGGCATATACTTTATTGCTAATTGTTATTAATAATATAAATCCTATTAATGAAAATAAAAACTTTATTTTTTTCATAATATATTTCTTCCTTCTTTTTTATTTTTTCATTTACATTTTATCATAAAACATTTATAAATAAAATATATTATTTAAAATTTTTTTTGTTATTTTTTGTTATTTTATAAAAAAAATCTTTTAAAAAAATTTAAAAGACTTTTAACGTTTTTATTTAGTTGATTTTTCTTCATGATATTCCTTATCTGTATTTACATTCCAGATATTATCTTTAGATTTTATCCCTGAACGAATATTTTTTGCTGCTTCAATTGCTGTTACCATAGAATGGTCCATATTATTATAACGATGTTGTCCATTTCTACCTATACAATACAAATTATCTATTTTATTAATATACTCTATAAGTTTATCTATATCTTTATAAGTATCAAAATAAGCTGGATATGCTTTTTTTATTTTCTCTCTATGAGAATCTTCAACTTGATCTTTACTAATTATATTCATAGTAACTAGCTCATCTATTGCAAAATTTATAAACTCTTCATCAGACATATTCCAATATTTATCACCTTCCAAACAGGTATATTCTAAGCCAATCCATACTTTGTTTTCTGCATCTTTTACCAAGTATGGTGACCAGTTGTTAAATATTTGAATTCTAAGCATTGTAACCTGAGGCTCTTGAACATATATCCAACAATCTGGAACAATATTTCCTAAAGTCTTTATATTAGTTTCATTTTTTAAATTTAATTTATCTACTAATAAACCAACTGTCATAAAATCTCTGAAAGGCAAACCTTTTGCAATATTTTTTATTTCTGTTGGCACTTCTATTCCAGAAAATCCAGCAACCAAATCATTCATTGGCATTGTTGATACAAAAATGTCTCCACTAATAGTCTCAATGTTCCCATTAACAATACACTCTACAGATACTATTTCATTATTACTATTAAAGTTTAGTTTTCTAACAGCATATCCTTTTTTTATTGTTCCACCTTCTTGTTCTATTTTTTTTGCTAAAGTTTCCCACAAATGTCCTGGTCCATATTTAGGATACCAAAATTGCTCTATAAGTGATGTTTCTGTATTTTCTTTGCTCTTATGTCCAAAAGCCTTATTAAACATATCTTTAATAACTGCTTTTATAGATATTCCTTTTACACGCTGTGCTCCCCAATCTGCAGATATTTCGCTTGGATGTCTTCCCCATAATTTTTCTGTATACTTTTCAAAGAACATGGAATATAAAACTTTTCCAAATCTGTTTATGTAGAAATCTTCTAACGATTTTTCTTCCCTCTTAAATATAAGTGATTTCAAATAACTAAATCCAGCTTTTATTGTACGCCATAATCCCATATTTCTGAATGTTTGTAACTTCATACTAATAGGATAATCAAAAAACTTTTTCAAATAATAAATTCTTGATACTCTTTGTCTTATAAGCATAACATCATCTTCGGTTTCAGGGTTTGGACCACCTTCTACTAAAGGTTTTTCTCTTCCTAATTTTTGATCATCAAATGAATTAACTCCTTGTAGTGGCATTAGTCCTTCCCAAAATTTCATAACCCTCTCATCTTTTGAGAAAAATCTATGTCCTCCAATATCCATTCTATTTCCGTTATATTTTACAGTTTTTGAAATTCCTCCAATGTCTTGTGATTCCTCTAAAATTATCACATCATATGATTCATTTCCGTTTTCCTTTAATAATTCTTGTGCCATTGTAAGACCTGCTGGTCCTGCTCCTATAATTACTACTTTTTTCTTTTCCATTTTAATTATCCTTTCTTAATTTATTTATTACAACATACATAAATTTTCTAGCAATGAAATTCCATATAAATACTAAACCTGTAGATATAATTTTACTTAACAAATAATATAAGCTTATTTTATCTGTAAATATCCACATAAATAAAGTATCTAATCCTAAACCTATTACACCTATAATAGCATAAGTTGCAAATTCAAAGATTTTATTCAATGTTTGTTCTTTTGCAAAAACTAGCCATTTACTAAGCATATAATTAGTAATTAATCCTAATATAAACCCTAGTATATTTGCAATTAAATAGTGTAGATGTATAAATTCTTTGAATATATATAATGCTCCAATATTTACAACTGCTGAAAACCCTCCTACAAATAAATATCTGAAAAATTGTATTCTTACATCATCTGTTTTTTCTATAAACACTTTGTAGAATAGTTCTTTAATTTTTTTCATTTTGAGCTACTCCTTTCTTAATATTTTTTATTGTATATCCAATTAAGAGCAATACCGGAACAATTGATGTAAAAAATAATCTTTGAGACTCAAAAGGAGCACCAACAATTAAAGTAAATATATTTGCAAAAATCGAAAGTGTAAAAAATGATACTAACCAATCTAATTCCTTATACTTAATAACTTTCCACAATAAGTATATTATTGATATCATAACTATTAAATATACCAGTGCAAAATTTATTGGTAATATTAGATTTCCGAATTTCAGTATAATTTATTTTAGCATAGTCTATCTTATTAGTTACATAGCCAGCAGTTCCTATGTTTGCCATTCCTAAAGTTATTGTTTTGTCTAATAAAAACTTTTTGTAATTATTATCATTTTTTAAAGAAGAATTAGCAAATTGCTTAAGCTCATTTTCATCATATTTCTTTTCTAATTCACGAAATACTATCCAGCATATATCTCCATCTTTTCTATCTCCCTTAATTTCACCTATATAGTCTATAATTTCTTGATTTTGACCATATTTATATGAATCACTATTAATACAAGTTACCAAATTATTTATATATGAAACGGATGTAATTGAAAATGAACCATGTTGTATTTTCATTAGTCCACAATAACCTAATAATATCACTCCACACGCTATACAAGAAACAAATCCATAAATTACTTCTTTGATTTCTTTTTTTTCTTTATTGTCAAAAATAAATCTTAAAATCCAAAACACCAAATATATTGGTAATAAATAAATATTTGATGGTCTTGTCATAATCAATAATAATACTACTGTTCCGCATTAAAACAGCTAAAATCTTATTTGGATTTTTTAAATATTGAATTGTTATTAAACAAAGTAATACCATTTCAAATAATGATAGCGCTTCTGTTAAGAGCATTATGTTCCAAAAAACTATAAATGGACATATTCCAAATATAATTGTTAAAATAGTGGTAATTATTCTATTATTCGTCGTTTTTTGCACACAATAATAAAATAATACCAATGTTAAAATAAATAGTATTTTTTGAAAAGCAACAACATTATTGCATAATCGTTCTTCTCCACCAATTAGCTTAATTGCTTTTATTAAATATGGATAACACGGTGTCCTTGCTCTATCAACTTGCCCTTTAAAAATACTTTGAGTATATTCTTCCATATAAGTATGGCTATCATCTGTAATTACAAATGATGGAATTGTTTTATATATCTGTAATTGTACCAATATACATATTACAACTACATATATTAATGGCTGTTTAAAAAATTCAATAATTTTATCTTTTTTAACTTTCATCATTTATAGTATTCCTTTCTTAACACACAAACTAAGTTTG
>DOYA01000052.1 GCA_003518755.1 Clostridiales bacterium
ATTAAAGATGGTTCTTTTTTACAAATCAATGAAAATAACTAATCCTGTTTAACCGCCCATCATTTTTTAAAATCCTATGGTACCCCCTTTAGGGATACCCACCATACGGATTTTAAAAAACGAAATGCTGACGCGGATTAGTTATTTTTTTATTATTTTTCAAAAAAGTACCCGTCATTACTGTTAACATAACATTTGCAAAAAAGGACCGTCCCCAAATGAAAAATTATTCAACTTTTTTTATAAATGATTCTATACTTGTTGTTCCAGATATTCTTACTCTTGGAAGCTCATATTTAGATGCTCCTTTTTTTACTCTTCCACCTTGTGTAGTAAATGCAAGTTTAAAACCAGTATCTTTTAAAGCTTTTTTATCTAATTCATTATATTGTCCAAATGGATAGCAAAAAATATTTGAGCCACCTAAAACATCTTGAGATGCTTTTAAATCTTCTACCATTTTTTCATAGCTCCATGATAACATTACACCTTTTCCATTAGAACCACCTTTATGCATATCATAAGAATGTGATTGATAGCTTATATTATTTTCTTTATTTTGAGCTACATCTCCATACCAATATGCAACTACAAAAGATGTTGCTTTCACATTATACTTTTGTATTATAGGAACTCCAAGTTCAAAAAATGAAGGGTCTCCATCATCTACTGTTATAACAACACTTTTTTCTGGAAGTTCAGTTTTTCCATCAATATAGTTTTCTACTTCTTCCCATGTTGGAAAATAATAATCATTTTCAGATAAATATTTTATTTGTTGTTCAAAATCATTTATTTCTATCCAATTTCCATCTTGAGGCTCTCTTTCATTTTTGTCATAGAAAAAATGATACATTAAAACAGGTAACCCACTATCAGACAGGTATTTTCCATTTTCTAATCTTTCTTCCAATTCAGTTTTTTCTGAAATAACAGTTTCTTCTTTTTTTAAATCCTTTTCTTCACTAACACTATCATTTAAATCGCTTGTGATATTTGATGGTTCAGTTTTATTATTTTTAGATTTGTTATTATATAATATAATGGTTCCAATAATAGCTCCTAAGATAATAATGAAAAATAATACTTTTTTTACATTTAAACTCTTTTTCTTACTCATAATATATCCCCTATTCCTTTGTAATTTTATCTTTTGTATTATATCAAATAGATAGTTTTATGTCAAAAATCTCCGGTACCAGTGATAACACCCTTTGACATTTTTTTTACAAAACTATATAATATATTTACAACTCATAGCTAGATAATATATATTAATGAATGGATGAGTTCGACCCTTGTAGTAGTCAGTTATTATTTACTCGTTCTGATTATGGTTAATAAATTATAGCTTAGTACAAAGTCAAGCCAACTTGGAGAACGGAAGAAATGAATTAATATATATTATCTAGCTATGAGTTATAATATAATAATAAATAAATCTGGAGGAAAATTATGATTGAAAGAAATAATAATCCTGATTATTTGAATAGTTTTTTAGATTATATGGTTACAATACAAAATAAATCACCTAATACTGTCAAAGAATATAATTATGATTTAGCTACATTTTTAAAATTTTTAAAAATACATTTTAAACTAACAGATGAAACAGAATTAGAAAATATTACCTATAATGATATTACATTAGATACTATAAAAAAAGTTAAATTAGATGATTTACATGCCTTTTTAGCATATCTAACATCTAATTTTAAAAGTAAAGCTGCAACAAGGTCAAGAAAAGTTTCGAGCCTTAGAATGTTCTTTAATTATTTATGTATGAAAAATATTATAGAAATAAATCCAAGTCAAAACCTGGAAACTCCTAAACTTGATAGAAGATTACCCAAATATTTAACACTAGAACAAAGCAGAAAATTATTAAATGTTTCTTCTAATGAGGATAAGAGAAATCCTGAAAGAGATCATGCAATTACTACTTTATTTTTAAATTGTGGTATGCGTCTTGCAGAACTAGTTGGAATAAATATTCAAGATATAAACTTTGAAGAAAATCAAATGACTGTTATTGGAAAAGGAAATAAAGAAAGAACTATTTATTTAAATAAAGCATGTATTAAAGCAATTAAAGAATATATGCTTGTTAGACCAAAAGAAGGAATAAAAAAAGATTCAAAGAATTCTGATAAAGCATTATTTTTAAGCGAAAGACGTCAAAGAATTTCTAGAAGAATGGTACAGGAAATTATTTATACAGAATTAAAGCAAGCCGGAATTGATTCTCAAAAATACTCTGTACATAAACTTCGTCATACAGCAGCTACACTAATGTATCAATATGGTGGTGTTGATATTAGAGCTTTGCAAGAATTACTTGGACATGAAAGTATTTCTACAACTGAAATATATACACATGTAAGTAATCAGCAAGTAAGAAATGCAGTAGAAAGCAATCCGTTAGCTGATGATAATTAGGAAAGAATTCTATAATTCTTTCCTAGTCACATTATACTTTTTACAATATAAATCCATTGCAGTTTCTGGAGTATATTTCCCTGTGAATGCTTTTATTGGAGCAAATTCCTCTTCTTCTTCTACCTCTAGTAATGTAAAATTATTTATATATTTAAATGCATCAAAAATAAAATTCTCGAATTTAAAAGAGTTTGGCTCTTTTACAACAACTTTCATTCCTGTTTCATCTATAAAATCATTCTTTTTAAAAGCTCTATGATAGGGAAGCTTTAATTTGGCAATCTCTAAAAATGTTTTTTTATTAAATAAATGTGATAAAATATTTATTTGATTATAGTTATATTTACCATTTTCATTTTTTGAATATTTTTGTTCTTCAGTTAAATTACTAGGAGGAATTATATTTACACAATTGTCAACTTTAGCAAATACATAATCTTTGGATTCTAAATCATTTTTACAAATCGATTTTGAAGATGCCATTGATTTATTCTGAGCAGTAAGCCCTATAAATAATGGATCAACAATTTCTAATATTATATTATCAATTCCTGATATTGAAATCCATTCAATATTATTTAAAGTAGTATCTAAATGATAACGTTTGAAAGCTTTAAATACATCACCATTCCCATTTGAAGCTCTTTTAATAGAATAGAGTTTATTTAATAGTATTCGACCTTCTTTATCCATAATCTCTATCGTATGTTGCTTAAAAAAGTATATTTGATTTTTTGGATAACCAAAATATTTTTTCTCTCTAAAAAATTTCTTTGTTCCCTCATCATTATCTTCACTTGTCATAATATACCAATTTAAATATATGCCATATTTATTAAATACGTTTTTTAACTTATCACATATTAATTCAAATAATGATTTTTTTTCATTAAGAGCTAATTCATAACATCCTTTAGGCCCTTTAAACCCTAGTCTTGTTCCTTGCCCACCTGCAAGGGTTAAAACAGCAAGTTTATTTTCTTTTATAATACTTTCACCTATTGAAATATATTTTTCTTTTTCTTCATCTGATAAATTAGATTTTGTATAATAATCTATAGGCGAAATTCTAGATGAATCAATTGAATCATCTCTAAATGAATTTGTGTAAATTCTATTTAATGTTCTAAAATCAGTATTTAAAATTTGATCAATTAAAATACTCTTTTCATTTTCTTCTAGTTTGTCAAAAAAGAATAATAAATGCTCTTGGTTATATTTACTTAATATCTTTTGTGCTTTTTTTAAATTTTTAACCATTGTATTCACCTCATTTAATTTTTTAAATAAGCAATAATATCATCTTTTGTTGGAATATCAGATTCTTCTATATATTTTATTTCTTTTTCTAAATTATAATATACAGATACATTAGAAATTGACATATTCATATTTTTTTGAGAATTAAGTTCTCCTTCTACAATCGTATAAGTTGCTTCTCCTTTATTATATGATGCTCCAACACTCCCAGTATTGAAAATTATTTTATCTTCAACTTTAAATATAATTGGCATATGTAAGTGTGCATATCCTATAACATCAGGAATTTTATCATTTTTAGATTTGCCAATAAAATCTGTATTTTTAAATAATTCCATTGGATTAATTATTATTTTATTATTATACCTTTTATCATGATTATTATATTCAGGATTATATATATGTTCTAAACTATAAGGTGATGCATGAAATAGCCTAATTAATTTTCCGCTTAGGTAAAACTCATGCATTATTGGTAATTCTCGTAAAAATTTTGCTCTTTTCTCACCTATTTTCATTCTAGTCCAAAATTGTCTAGTTAATGCCCTTTCTGATGAAAAAATTTCATCACAATTACCTTTTAAAATAACATCACATTTTTCTTTTATAATATCAATTACAATATCAGGATTTACACTCTTTGATACAATATCACCTAAACAGTAAATCTTTGATATATTTCTTTTTTCGATATCTTCTAATACCGCTTCTAATGCTGTTAAATTTGCATGAACATCACCAATTAATGCTATTTTATCCATTTAGATTTTCTCCATAAACTATATTTCTAATTTCTTGTATTTGCTTATTAATTCCATCGATATCTATTTTTTCTTTTGGCATAATATCTGTCAAATTATATTTTTCTTTTAATTCAAGTATTTTTTTTACGCTTTTATCAATATAGTAGGGTTTAATTTTTTTGTTTTTAGCTTCATGAACTAGTTTTTTTATTGTAATTTTTTCCCAAAATTCAGGATATCTAAACATAATAATATCGTTTCCAGCCTGAATAGCTTTTAAAGCAGCTTTTTCATATCCATAAATATTTTGTATTGCTCTCATTTTTAAATCATCTGATATTACTAATCCTTTAAAATTAAATCGTCTTCTTAGTTCTTTTATAATAAATTCTCTAGAAAGTGAACAAGGAATATATCTTGTTTTATTTTTTATTCTTAAATGTCCAACCAAAACACACTCTGCTCCATTTTTAATTAATTCACCAAAAGGCTTTAAATCTGAATTTAATAATTCTTCAAATTTAAATTTTATTTTAGGTGAAAAATAGTGTGAATCTGATTTAGCTGCACCATGACCTGGAAAATGCTTTATAACAGGTATTATTCCATTAGACTTATAAATATTAAACTGATTCATACCCATTTTTGTAATAATATTTATATCTTTACTAAAACTTCTGTCTCCTACTACTGCTCTATTTTCTTCAAATCTGTAGATATCTAAATTAGGTGCAAAATTCATATTATAGCCTGATTTTTTTAATATCTCTGCTGTAATTAATGCTGCTTTTTTTATACCTTCTTCCCCTAACTTTTCATAAACTTTATAAGGTGCAGGTATATTTAAGAACTCTTTAGGAATTCTATTTACTCTTCCTCCTTCTTGATCTACAGCAATAAATAAAGGAATCTTGTTAATTTTATTTAATTCTCTTAATTGTTTAATAATTTCTAACATTTGTTCATAAGAATCAAAATTTCTCTTGTATAATATTATTCCCCCAACTTTATATTTTTGAATTTGGTCAATATTTCGTTGTGTAATCTTTTTTCCTTCAAAACCTACAATTAACATTTGTCCAATTTTTTCTTCTAATGAAAGATTTTTTATATCATAAACCATAAAAAACCTCCTTTTTCTCTTTATTTACATTCAAGATTGATTACTAATTCGAATTTTTAAACTCTTCAAATGTTTTTATATGATTATATTGATATATTGATAACCATTTTACGTGTCCAGATTTATTTGTAATTTCAACAGATATATTTTTTATTGGATACTTATCAAAATCAAATTTTCTAATAAATTCAACTATATTATTATAGCTCTCTTCTAGTTTGTTTTCATCAATTTCTTTTTTTTCATTAGCAATTTCACAAATTATCATGTTCAAATTATATACATAATCTTTTTTATATGTTATTTTATCCGAAATATAATGTTCTGCATAATAATCCATTACTTTTTGGTCAAAGTCCGACTCCAAGCTATGCATTTTAAATTCTAAACTGTAACGATAATTATTGATAACATCAAATTCAATATCATAATATTTTACATGCCAAATATAATCAGTATATCCGTCTTTCTCTATTCTTTCTGTAGGTGTATCACTAAGTATATAGTTTTTAATACCTATATCATTTTCAATGTAAGATTTAATATCATCATTAATAGATTTTTGTTTCTTTGAATCTTTAAAAGCAAATTTATAAATTCCAAGCATTACAATAATTAATACTACTAAAAATAATACTCTTTTAAACATAATAAATTCCCCTATTCTAATCTGATTTTTTTATCAAATAATAGCTTTTGTATTTTAATTATTATAGAAGGTCTATTATTTACAAAATAATTATACCAAATTATTATTTTTTTTACAATTAATTTTTATTTTTTTGTACTAAAGAAGAATATAATTATATATAGGACTTTTTGTAGAAATCAATCATATTATATATAAATATGTAGTTTTGAAAGGAGGAGTTGACTTTAAATTGGAAGTTAAAGGTAAAAAAATAGGTTTTGTACTTACAGGTTCTTTTTGTACCTTTAGTAAAACAATACCTAAAATGAAAGAATTAATAAAATTAGGAGCAAATATTATTCCGATAATGTCTTATAATAGTTATGAATTAGATACAAAATTTGGAAAAGCAAAAGATTATATTAAAGAAATTGAAGAAATTTGCAAAAAAGAAATAATTCATACAATCCAAGAAGCGGAGCCTATTGGACCTAAACATTTAACAGATATAATGATAGTTGCACCAGCAAGTGGAAATACTATGTCCAAACTTGCTTGTGATATTATAGATACACCAGCTACAATGGCTGTAAAATCACACTTAAGAAACAATTTGCCTGTTGTAATTGCACCTTCTACAAATAATGGTTTAGGTGCAAATCTTGTTAGTATTGGTAAATTAATTAATAGAAAAAATTATTATTTTGTTCCATTCAGACAAGATAACCCAATTACAAAACCTAGGTCTATTGTTTTTGATTCTAATTATATTATAAAAACAATAGAAGCAGCTTTAAATGGAGAACAAATCGAACCAATACTTCTTTAAAGATAAAACCGTAATATTTCCTAATTATATTATACTTTAAAAAGAAGAAATAAACTATTTTTAAATCCCGTGTAAGTCGCCCAGCTCGAACGCATACTGCCATTGTAACAGGCATAGCCTTAACAATGGACAGCAAACCGGAGCGAAAGCGGAGAGCGATTGGAGAAATCGACAACGTAGCTTAATTTTTCGCAAGAAAAATTACAGGTACATAAAGATTTCGACACCAAGGGATTGAAAAAAGTTTATTTCTTCTTTTATTATTTGAATATAATAGAATTTTCTGCACATACTAAATCTAGGTGGTGATAAAAATGACATGTAAAGAATTATTATATGTTGAAGATGCTTTAGGGCATGAATCTATTATGAAGAACTGTGCTTGTAAAACATCTAGTAATTTAAAAGATGTTTCTCTTTCATCTTATATTAAACAGCTTGAAACAACACACAATGATTTATTTAACAAATTTAAAAATTTATTATAAGAAAGGATTTCAACAAAATGGAAGATAAAGAATTATTAGAAAATGAATTACTTAATGTTAAGGGTTTATGTGACTTATACCTTCATGGTACACTAGAAGCTACAACTGCAGAAGTACATTCAGCTTTTAAAGATGCTTTAAACACATCTTTAGATATTCAAAATAAACTCTATAATTTAATGGCTGAAAAAGGTTGGTATAAAACAGATATCGCTGAACAAGCTAAAATTAGTACATTAAAGCAAAAATTTGCAAATCAATAAAATCTGTTCTAAAAATTTATGGTTCATAAATATGAAGTCAGAAGTCGGAGGTTGGACATCCTACTTCCGACTTCTGACCTCTTATACAACATATTTTAATCAATTTTTTTAGTATAAATGCAATTGTTCATATTATTGAAGTCTTATTTTTGGATTTTTGCCACAAAAAAGCCTTCAAAATATTCATTTGGAGCAATTGTTTTTACCTCATCAAATTTAGATGGCAAACACTTTATTTCGTTTGATAGTTCAAAACTTTTTAATCGACAATCTGAATTTTTTATGCATTTTTCTAAAATATTCTCATTTTCTTCTTTAAGGATTGAGCAGGTTGAATAAACCAGTTCTCCACCCTTCTTCAATAATTTTAATGCTTTTCTTAATAATGCTTCTTGAGTTTTTGCTGATTTTTCTATTAGTTCTTTAGTAAAATTACTTTTAAAAACATTCTCTGTTCCGCTTCCTGAACAAGGAGCATCAAGTAATATTTTATCAAATTTAAAATAATCACTTAAGTTTCTAGCGTCTTCAAACATAACATTTACAGTACCTGCTCCCTGTTTTTGCAAATTATATTTTAATTTTTCTCCTCTAATTTTGTTTCTTTCTATAGCTGTAATAAATGCTTTGTTTCCAGATAAACATGCTATTTGAGTAGTTTTTCCTCCAGGCGCAGCACACATATCTAAAATATTTTCATTTGCATTTGGATTTAATATAATTGCAGGTAGCATAGAAGACAAATTTTGTAAATATATTTTTCCTTGTTTATATATTTCCAAATCCTGTAAATCTCTTTCTTGCATATTTTCTATAATAAATGCATCTTTATACCAATCAACTTGCTTAAATTTAATATTTGCACTATTAAACACAGATATAATTTCTTCGACTGAAGCTTTTAAAGTATTAACTCTTAAAGTAACTTTTTTCTTTGTTTTAATTCCATCTATAATTATATCAGTTGTAATTTCATCATAGTTTTTTAATAATAAATCTTTATAAAATTTTAATTCGTTCATTTTTTGCCTCTTCTACAATAATTTATTAAAATTTTAACACATTTTAAATAAATACTCAATATTGTTATTTGATATATTTAGCTTTTTATATATAGATGATTATAATTAACACAGTCAAAAATGTAATTATTTTCCAACCTCACTTACCTATGAACATTTGAACAAATATTTTCCCATACCTTGGACTCGAAACCACTCCAATTCCAGTATAATTAAAACTACTATTTAAAATATTTGCCTTATGCCCTGGTGAATTCATCCATGCATTTACAGCTCCTGAATTGCTTGAGTTTCCTGCTATATTTTCTCCAGCTGAATTATAGCTTACTTTAAAACTTTTTAACATATCAAATGGTGAACCATAAGTTGGAGAAGTATGAGAGAAATAATTTTTATCAACCATATCCTGTGCTTTTACCCTTGCAACTTTTTGGACTTCATTACTTATTTTTAATGTAGGTAACCCATTATTAATTCTTTGAGTATTTATTAGATTAAACACTTCTTTCTCATCATTAGATAAATTAGATGACATATTAGTATTGTTTGATGAATTTGTATTTTGATTTACATTTGAACTTGAAGTTCCAGGATAAATTGGCTTTATATATTTTTTACTTACAGCACCAATATAATCTCCCTCAATTTGAACTATATACCAATCTCCTACCCCTGCAAACACTCTAATATATTCATCCTTTTTGGCTGTAGCAACAACTTTATAAATTGTCCCTGGTCCAGCTCTAACATTTAATGTAGTTGCAGTAACTAAGCCTGTACTAAACCCTGTGTTATAATAATTTTGCATACCAAAAGAAGTCGAAAATTTCATAATAGTAAAGAGAAAAATTATAATAGAAGTAAAAATAAATATATATTTTTTATTAATACAAAAAGACCTCATAGAAAACCTCCTTTACTATAGATATTTTCTATAAAGTCTTATTATTCCTATATTTCAAATAATTGGTGGAAAAATTGGAAAAGAGAACCATCCCAATTTCCAATTTCCATTATTCTTTTTTTAATTCATCAATTATAACTTTGTAATCAACTGCATTTATAATAGCTGTACCTGCAACTAAAACTTCAGCTCCAGCTTGTTTAACTTTTTCACATGTAGCTAAATTAACTCCTCCATCAACCTCAATTTGAAAATCTAAATTATTGTCTTTTTGATATTTTTTTAATTCTTCAATTTTATTAAGCATTTCAGGGATAAAGCCTTGTCCACCCTTTCCAGGTTTAACTGTCATTACTAAAACTAAATGAATATAAGATAAAAATCTATATATTTTTTCTGCTGGAGTATCCGGATTTATGGCAATCCCTACTCTACAATTATATGATTTAATTAAATTAATCATTTCCATAACTTCTTCATCATCTTTACATGCTTCATAATGAAATGATATTATATTAGGTTCAAATACTGCAAAATCATCTACCGCTGATTTCACATCTTTAACCATCAAATGAATATCTAAAGGTAAATTAGAGATTCTTTTAATATATGAACATAGACCTTTCATCCAATCATAATCAACTTTTTCTACAAATATACCATCAGTAACATCTATATGGTAATAATCTGTTTTTGATCTTTCTAAATTTAATACAATTTCTGATTCTTTTCTAGATTCAAAATTTAAATCTTCCTTTGAATAATTGTCTTCTACTAAGCTTAAAAAAGAGGTTGAAACTTCATACATATTTTCAATTTCCTTTCTTACTACATTTTTTAATCTATAGTTAATGAACTGGTTGTATTCAAATTAATATCTTTTTCTGCTTTCTTTATACCATCTATATATACTTTTACAGTAACTGTACCTTTTCCTGTTATTGATTGAACTAAATTTGTAGTTGTAGGATCTACTTTATTTTTATAAACTGTGTCATCTCCAGTTGTGATCCTTACTTCAACTTCTTTTACTTTTTTCTCTTTTTGAGTTGTTGAATTAGTTTCATTTTCTTTATCTTCTGGTTCAGTTGTTTCCTCATATTCAACTTTTCCACCTAAAAGTGATTTTACATTTACTGTAACTGTTGCCGATTTGGTTTCTGTCAATTTATTTACAGTTAATGTTATTGATGTTCCAACTTCAACTTCTTTATCAACATCTAAACTTTGCTTTAATACAATACCATTATCTTTTGAAGTATCTTCATCATTTACAGTTTTTACAGAAAAGCCTAAATCAGAAAGTGTTTTTTTGGCTTCTTCTTCATTTTTACCTATTACTGATGGAACTAATACTTTTTTAACACCAGTGCTTACATGAATAACTACTGTATCACCAGCAAGTACTTTAGATTCTGGTTCTGTTTCCTGACTTATTACATATCCGGCTTCTATTTTTTTATTTTCTTCTTCTACTTTTTGTACTTTTAATTTAGCATCCTCTAAAGCTTTTATTGCCTCATCCTCTGTCATACCAACTACTTTTGGTACTATAGCTTGTTCTATACCTTTACTTACAACTACTTTTATTGTTGTACCCATTTTAATATTATAATTTTCACTATATAATGGGTCTTGAGATATTATCTGACCTTCTTGATATTGCCCATTGTATTCTTCTGAAGAAACTTCTATATTTAATTTTTTCTCCTCAGCAATTTTTTTAGCTTCATCAATTTGAACTCCAACAAAATTTGGTAATACAACTTCTTTAGGTTCTGTTAATCTTGAAACTGCAATCGTTCCCCCTAAACTTAACACAAATAATAACACTAAACAGATTACAAATGATAATCCTTTATGTTTTTTTATAAATTTAAAAAATTTATTTTCTTTTTTTGAATTTCTATTTTTTCTTTCTTCCTCTTGAATATCTTTCAATGATATTTTTTTTGTTGCCATATCACTTGTATATTCTTTATTGTCAACAAAATCTCCATCTGGATTTTTTAAGGAATTTTTCAGGTCATAAAGCATTTCAGTAGCATTTTGATATCGTAGATTAGTATCTTTTCTCATAGCTTTTAAAATAATATCATTAACTGATGATGGAATTTTATCATTTAATTCAATAGGTGGTATCGGCTCTTCTTGCATATGTTTTAATGCAACAGAAACTGGTGTATCTGCGTCAAATGGAACTCTTCCAGTAAGCATTTCATACATTACTACACCTAAAGAGTATAAATCTGATTTACTATCAGTAAATCCACCTCTTGCATGTTCTGGAGAAAAATAATGTACAGATCCAATTGTAGTTCCAAATGCTGTTATAGTAGAGTTTGATACAGCTTTAGCTATTCCAAAATCTGTAACTTTAGCTATTCCATCTTCTGTAATTATTATATTATGTGGTTTTATATCTCTATGTACAATTTTGTTTTTATGTGCAACTTCAAGAGCTGAAGCAATTTGAGTAGCAATATTTATAGACCATTTCCAAGGAAGAGCTCCACCTTCTTCAATAATTATTTCTTTTAATGTTTTACCTTGGATAAGTTCCATTACAATATAATATAGATTACCTTCATTTCCTACATCATAAACTGATACTATATTTGGGTGAGTAATACTTGCCGCTGACTGAGCTTCTGCTTCAAATCTTTTTATAAACTCTTGATCAGTTGTAAATTCATCTCTAAGAATTTTAACTGCTACATATCTATTTAATACTTGATCTTTTGCTTTATATACTTTTGCCATTCCACCATTGCCAATTTTATTTATTAGTTCATATCTATTTCCTAATAATCTACCTTCTAGGTCCATGATGACTCCTTCCTTTTATTTTCTTTTGTTGGAATATAATATTATAGACTTTTTATTGTCATAACTGTAATATTATCAATTCCACCGTTTTGATTAGCTAAATCAACTAGCTCTTTTGGAGCAATTTCAAAATTATTTGTAACCTTATTAAGTATAGTATCTTGATCTACCATATTAGTCAAACCATCTGAACATAATAATAAAGTATCTTCCTTTTGAAAGCCTCTAATCATCATATCAGGCTCTACAAAAGCATTACATCCAAGTGCTTTCATAAGTACATTTTTTTTAGGATGTGTTGCTGCTTCTGCTTTTGTAATTGTTCCTTGTTTTACTAAAGTTTGTACATAACTGTGATCTTGAGTAAGCTGTCTAATTGTACCATTCCTTATTCTATATACCCTACTATCACCAATATGTGAAATATAAACTCTGTTATTATATATTAAGCAAATATCAATTGTAGTACCCATACCTTCAAATTCTTTATTTTCTTTTGACTTTTCATATACTATCATATTAGCATATTCAACACTACTTCCGTATTAACTGGATTAAACTTTCTTTATCTTTTGGCACATCATTGAAGTTATGCTCAATATAAGATTTTGCAGCATTAATAGCAAGTTTACTAGCAATATCGCCTCCATTATATCCACCCATTCCATCTGCTAATATAAATAATTGCATATTAGATAATGGATCTTCTGTAATATAATAGCTATCTTCATTTATATCTCGTGCTTTTCCTACATCAGTTTTAGCATAAGCTTTTATCATCTTTTCACCTCTTTGTTTCTTGATAAGTTTATCATATTTTTAAATATTTAGCAACTAAATAATATACATTAATTAATAATATCATTCTACTTCCAACTTCCAAACTCTTACATCTACTACCTAATTATCAAACTACCCAAATTAAACAGTCCATCAGATATTAACCTAATAACAGGTGATATAATTCTTCCTGCTATTCCAGTAACCCAAAGTGCTATAAAAATAGCATAAAATATTTTTTCATTGCTTTCAAACCATTGCTTTGCATTATAAGATAAAAATGGTTTGATTACTTTTGACCCATCTAATGGTGGTAAAGGAATTAAATTAAATACTCCTAATCCAATATTTATTTGAACTACAGCTTGTAACATAAGAATAATTATTGAAGTAGCGGTATTAGTTGTAAATCCTACAAATTTGATTATTAAAGAATATATTATTGTAAATACTATAGCTAAAATAAAATTAGTTAAAGGTCCTGCAATAGAAACTATGCTATCAGCTTTTTCCATTGACATTGTTCTATTATAGTTTCTTGGATTTACATGAACTGGTTTTCCCCATCCAAAACCTGCAAATATAAGCATTATAAATCCAACAGGATCAATATGATCTAGTGGATTTAAAGTAAGCCTTCCTTCATATCTTGGTGTATCATCACCTAAAATATCAGCTGTTTTTGCATGTGCAAATTCATGGAAAGTAATTGCAATTAAAATGCCAGGTATTGCCAATAATAACCCTAAAAGTTCTTGAGGGTTATTCAAATATCCTGAAATTTCGTAAAGTACTATTATTCCTAAAACAATATATAATGTTCTTTTATCAATATTAAAATTACCAAACATTTTTGTCCTCCGTTTTTTTATTATGTGTATTATACAATAAAATTAAATATAAGTAAAGTGTAGGTGCGATTTTAATCGCCCGTATAATTAATAAGGTTTAAATTCAAAATTAAATCCTATATATTTATGCATTTTCATATTTAAAAAATTATTTATATCTGTATTTGCTGATTCTGAAATATCTTTTATTCTGCTAATTTTATTATTTACAACAACCAAAGGATTTATATATCTTTTTTTACCTTTAACACTTGTACAATATATTTGATTATTTGGCTCATCACTTTTATATACAGAATCTTTGGTAGCATTTTGATAATTCTTAAATGCTTCTTTTATATAATCATCTTTACAATTTAGAATTAAATTCATTACTTCTTTTTCTGAAAGATTATATAAATCATCAATTGTAATATAGCCTTTTTTATTCATTGATTTTACCAAATCAGCTATAAATTGCATGCATGTTCTGTCTTCATCTTTAATCCAACGAGGCCATAGTTTTGAAATATCATGTATAAAGCTTTCACAAAGACTAATATCTTGAAATGCAAATTCATCTACTCCATCTTCATTTTTTACAATTGTTATATTATTATAATATTGTTTAATCTTTTCAAGGTCAAATACTCTCACTTGATATAGCCCACCTGATAAAGTATATTCAAATCTATCTGCACTTAATTTTGGTGTATCATTGTCTGCAATAGGATATATCTTATAATCAGAAACTTCATTAACTTTAATATTATCTCTTTTAAGTAAATCAATAATTTCTTTCGAATTTTTTATTATTTGCTCTGTTCTTTCTTCTGTTGATTCTTGGTGTTCTGAATCTCCATTCATAAAATCTATACAATGTTTAAAAACAGGTGTAGCTATGTCATGAAATAAACCTGATAATGTTTGTTTTTTATCATGGGTAAAATGCCATATTAGCAATGAAACTCCAATACTATGAGTTAAAGAAGAATAATAGTATTTATCATTAAATACTTTTGAGTATATTGTACCATTAGATTGACCAATTCCATCAAGTCTTGAAACTTCTGGTGTATCTATATATTCAAATAACCATTTAGGAAATTCTGGTGATAGAATTTTAAAATACTCTTTTACTTCTTCATTTAAATTATTCCAATAATTATCCATAGTTTCCTCCATATTTTCTGCTATATTTATATAACAAAACTATTATTTTTTCAATAGTTCAATTAAATTTATCAATAAAATTGGTTACAGTTCTGTATATAATTAAACTAGTCCTGCAACGGGCAAAACTTTTTATTTTCTTCTCAGGCCTTCCCACTGATGCTGTAACAATGCTAACGCATTTAACAGCATTCAGCGGTCCCCCCGAGGCCATCGTTAAAAATAAAAAGTATCGCCCTGCGCGGACCTTAAGTGTATATTACAGAACTGTAACCAACATTTTGAATGTCTGTAACATAAAATAATGGCTAATAATAATTGCCAAAATAAAAACTCTCCCTATTGGGAGAGTTTTTATTTTGCATAATCTACTACTCTTTTTTCTCTAATAACATTAACTTTAATTTGTCCTGGATATTCCATTTCATCTTCAATACGTTTAGAAACATCTCTTGCAAGTACTGTCATTTGGTCATCTGTAATTTTTTCTGGTTTAACAATAATTCTAACTTCTCTACCTGCTTGTATAGCAAAAGATTTTTCAACACCATCAAAAGAATCTGCAATTGCTTCAAGACTTTCTAATCTTTTAATATATGCTTCTAAAGTTTCTCTTCTAGCTCCAGGTCTAGAAGCGGAAATAGCATCAGCAGCTTGAACTAAAACTGCCTCCATTGTTTGTGGTTCAACATCACCATGGTGAGCTTCTACTGCATTTATTACTAAAGGATTTTCTTTGTATTTTTTAAGTATATCAACACCAATCTGAACATGTGTACCTTCCATATCATGGTCTAATGCTTTACCTATATCATGTAAAAGACCTGCTCTTCTTGCTCTTTTTGCATCTAATCCAAGCTCTTCAGCCATAATTCTAGCTAAGTTTGAAACTTCAATAGAATGGCTTAGTACATTTTGACCATAACTTGTCCTATATTTTAGTTTTCCAAGTAATTTGATTAAATCTGGATGTAGATTATTAACACCTGTTTCTAATACTGCTCTTTCTCCTTCGTCTTTGATAATGTTATTAAGCTCTTCTTTAGCTTTTTCAACCATCTCTTCAATTTTAGCAGGATGGATTCTTCCATCATCAATTAATTTTTCAAGAGCAATTCTAGCAACTTCTCTTCTTAATGGATCAAAACCAGATAAAATAACTGCTTCAGGAGTATCATCTATTATTAAATCAATACCAGTAAGTGTTTCTAAGGCTTTAATATTTCTACCTTCTCTACCTATAATACGTCCTTTGATATCATCACTAGGAAGTGAAACTATAGATACTGTTGTTTCTGATGTGTGATCAGCTGCGCATTTTTGAACAGCATATGAAATGATTTCCTTTGCATTTTTGGTTGCCTCTTCTTTAGATTTTTGATTCAAATCTCTAATTAATTTTGCTTTTTCAGTTGTAATTTCTTTTTCCATTTCAGATAACAACTGCTTTTTAGCTTCATCTTGAGATAAATTGGCAACTCTTTGAAGTTCATCCATTTGTTTTTGATATAAATCAGCAACATCTTTTTTCTGTTCTTCTAGACTTTCATATTCTTTATCTAAAGATTTTTCTTTTTTCTCTAGATTATCTGAACGTTTGTCTAGATTTTCTTCTTTTTGAATAATTCTAGCTTCTTGTTTTTGAATCTCGCTTCTTCTTTCTTTAATCTCTTTATCTAATTCTTGTCTACCAGCCATAATTTCTTCTTTAGCTTTAAGTACTTCTTCTTTTTTAAGATTTTCAGCTTCAACCTTAGCTAAATCAATCAATCTTTTTGATTCTTTTTCTGCACTTTCAATTTTAGATTCTGCAACCTTTTTTCTCATTATCATACCGATAACTATTCCGATTACTAGTGAGATTAAGAAAGTAGCGATTATGATTAAACTATTCATAATCATACACCTCTTTCTTATTAAATTTTCAATGTGCGAATAAATATATATTAACATATTTTGTTTTTAGATATATTTTTCTACGTTTTTAGTATATCATTTTTAAGGTATGGCTGTCAAGAAAAAATGAAATAATTTTATGTATAATCACTATAAAATACTTATTTAAAATATTTTATGATAATTATCATTAATTTAGGCAACTTTTAAAAGACAATTATATTTATCAAAATTTTGTGAGTATTTTTTAACCATATCATATAGACTTCTGCAATTTGTTTTATATTTTAAATGACAAAATTCGTATATCAAAATATTTTTTAAATAATCTCTTTCATATTTTACAATTTCAGGATTAATTATAAGTGTTTTATTCCAAGTCATTTTAGCTAATTTATTTGGAATTCTTTTAATTTCAAAATTTTCTGGAGCCAACCCATTTAGCATTATTCTAGTTTCTTCCATAGCTTTTTCAATTTCAATTCTGGCAATTTCATCATACATTTTATCAATTGCTATTTTAACAATTTCTAAATTCTGATTTTTTTTGTATTTATTAGGAAGATTAACAATAATAATATTATCTACTAAACTTAATTCAGGATTTTTTATTCTACTATAAACAGTTTTTACTGTGATTTCTTTTCCAAATAATACTGCTTTTTTATTTAACTCTTTATCGATTTTATTTACTTTTGATAACATACTTAACATTTTTAATTCCTCCTTATAAGCGCAATTTTGTTTTGCGAATTGCTGTTCGCTTTCTGTAATGTGATTATATAATTGATTTTTAATTTTGTCAATAGTTTTTTTAAAAAATATAAAATTTTTGTTTGCTTTTTAATTTGGGACCAAGTCCCTTTTTGAAATTTCAATTTAGGACCAGGTACTTTTTTACATATTAATAAAAAATAACTAATCCGCGTCAGCATTTCGTTTTTTAAAATCCGTATGGTGGGTATCCCTAAAGGGGGTACCATAGGATTTTAAAAAATGATATGCGGTTAAACAGGATTAGTTATTTTCATTGTTGTAAAAAAGTACCCAGTACCAATTTACCAATGTGCAAAAAGTACCCGGTCCCAATTTACCAGTTTAAAAAATTGAAACTGGATCTATATACTTACCATCTTTTATTAATTCAAAATGTAAATGATAATCATCTGCTATCTCAAAATTTGCAGAGTTTCCTATTGTTCCTATAGTTTGTCCAGCTTTTACTTCTTCCCCTTCTACTACAAATTCTGCAGTTAAAAGATTTGAATAAACTGTTTTATATCCGTCATTATGCTCAATTATTACTGTTAGCCCATATCTAGGATCATTGTTTATTGCTGAAACTTTACCATCACATGCTGATACTACAACACTTGCTTTATCAGCTTTTATATCTACTCCATTATGAGTTATCCACTCTTTTAATGTTTCTGAGTATACAAGTGATTCTGGAGCGAATTCTCTTATGATTTCTCCTTTAACTGGCTCTACAAATTTTATTTCTTCTTCATCTTCTTTTTTTGTATTACTGGAAAGATTTGAATTAGTTTCTGCTAGTGTATTTTCTTTTTCTTTGTTTATTTTCTCTTTATTATCTTTTACTGATGTAGAAACTGTGTTATTATCAGTATTATTTTTTGTATTGTTTACTGATGATGTATTTGTAATATTTGTATCGTTTTGTGCAGTATTTGATGTTTTATTGTTATCTATGGAATTGTTTGGTGTCATCTCATCTATAGCTTCATTTACTGATTTTCCAATATCCATACTAACATCTTCAAAATCATCACTGCTTTCAATTTTTTTAGCAATGTCTTCTTTTTCTATTACACCTTCATTAATTTTTGTACTATTTACATTTAATAAGTATACAATTAAGCTTGTAAGTAAAATTGCAATAATTATAATACCAGCTATTATCATTCCTATCGTAAATTTTTCTTCATTATCTCTATAATGCATTCCCATATAATCCTCCTTAAATTTGTTTATTTTTAGTATTTACAAAATTAAAAAGTTTATACAATCACATTACAAATTTCTTCCGGATATTGCATTATAAAAACCTCTGTCAAATCTTTTATATCAAATTTTTTAAATTTTTCCTTTTTTAACTCAATTTCAATATCAGAATTTTTCTCTAATGATATATTATAATCATTTATAATTTTACCATTGAAACGTTTTTTATGAATATGAATTGGCTCTTCTGTGTTTATTATTACTGAATTATCATATATTGAATACTTATTTATTAGCTCTTCTGGAAAGTCATAATTTATAATTAAACTTGATTTTAAAAGTGCTTTTCTTTTATTATTTGTTACAGTTATAATAACACCTTCATTATTATAAAGCTTTTCTTTTAACTGCTTAAATGAATTTATATTATTAGTAACAATACTTATACTCTTAAAAGTTTTTGATAAATTATAAATTATTTTTTTTATATTACTATCTAAATAATTTACTGTAAAAGCTATTTGAGATTCTTTTGGATTAATATCATTTTTTATACAAGTTGTTTCTATGATTTTTTCAAGTAATATTTTGTATAATACTTTGCCATTTACAATATTGATATTGTTACTGTATAATGAATTTTTTAATATGTCATTATCTTTTAATTTTTTAGATATTATTACTTTGTTACACTTCAAATTATTAAGTATTATATTTATTTTATTAATATCTTTTTTGTTTATTTTTTCAACTTTTTTATTTAT
>DOYA01000164.1:0-1762 GCA_003518755.1 Clostridiales bacterium
TTGGTAGTGATGCAGATATATGTAATGAATACATATTTGAAGGAAATCTAGAAGAAAATGATTTACAAGCTTATGAAATAAGTGTTAAGAATTTAAAAGGTGGTAATTCAGGAGATTATATTGAAAGAAGTAGTAGAAATGCTATATCAATAATTGCTAGAATAATACAAGAATTGCAAAAAATAGATGATGTTTTTCTGTGTTCTATAGATGGTGGAGAATCTGAAATTGATATAGCAACATCATGTAAAGCTATTATAAAAACTAGAATAGAAGATATATATAATAAAGTAAAAGAATTAAATATGGATGGAAATATTCAAATTTGTGAGATAAAAAATGAATTATCATTTTCTATAGAAGATAGTAAAAGAATAATATCCCAAATTTTAAAACTAAAACAAGGTATTGTAAAAAAACAAGATGGTAATATTATTGTATCTGGCAATATTGGAGTAATTAATACAAATAAAAATAAAGTTTTTATTCAAGGTGTTTTAAGAAGCATAGATGTTGAACAATTAAAAAAATATAATAATGAAAATTTAAGTATTTCTGAAAACAATCATTTTACTGTCAAAGAAATATATCAAGACTCTGCATGGATACCGAATAAAACCTCAAAATTATTAAATGATTTTGAAAAAGCGTATTGTAGAGTTAATGGAAGTACTCCAATTGTTGACATTGCTCATGGAGGACTAGAGTGTAGTTCAATAATGAAAAGAACTAATAATATGGATATAATTAGTATTGGGAGCATAATAGAAGACTTTCACACAGTAAATGAAAAAATGTATATTAGTTCTTGTGAAAAAACAATAAAAACATTATTAGAATATTTGAAAAAATAAGATTATTTAATAATAAATAAAAAATGAACACATACGATAAACAGGTTATAAATGAATTTGGAAGGTGTCCCAAAATTGTAAAATAAGAGGAAAAAGAAATGATAAAAAGACTGATATTTGATATAGATGGAACATTAGTTACAGGAATTAATTTTGACAAAGCTATTACAAAAACTCTTCTGAAATATAATATTTTTTCAGAAGAAAACAAGCAAAAGTTTTTTGATGCTATGATAACATATGAGGATAACTATAATGAATACGAGAAAAATCAGTATACACATTATTTTAGCAAAGTATTAGGCTATCAATTTGATAATGATTTTTTGGATATCCATTTTAAAAATCTATTAACATATGCTATTCCAAAAGTAAATTATAAATTAATAGAAAAAATTGACCAATTAAGTAAGAAATATGAACTAGTATTATTATCTAATTATTTTGAAAATTTGCAGAGAGATAGATTAGAACATATCGGAATTAATAAGTTTTTTTCTGAATACTACGGAGAAAAGATTTGCAAACCAAATAAAAAAGTATTTTTGGAGGCCATTCGGAACAAATAAACCATCTGAATGTGTGATGATTGGAGATAATTTAGAATTAGACATAAAAGGTGCACAAAATGCTGGAATTAATACAATTTGGATTAACCCTAAAAAGTATATGTCAGACGATATTCAAACAGTTTCTGTTGAAGATATAATGAAAATTAATGAACAATTAATTGAAAGTTTGGGATGAGAAAAGAAAGTATTAAAAACAAGACTTAAATGTATTCGGAAGGTGTCCCCAAATTGTTGGATTAAAAGGAGGTGTTTTATGAAAATAAGTTTAATACAAACAGAATCTAATGGTACAAAACAAGAAAATGAAGAAAAAGTATTTATACAGTTACAAGAGGC
>DOYA01000164.1:1835-2107 GCA_003518755.1 Clostridiales bacterium
GTAAAAGAAAAGCCAGATATAATTTGCTTATCAGAGCTTTTTCTTTCATGGGGAAAAGATTTCTATGGCGGAACAGTTAAAATAGAAGAAATAAAAAAATATCAGAATTTTGCAAAAGAAAATAATGTGAATATAATTTTAGGAAGTGTCGCATTAGAGAGCAATTTACCAAACAAAACAACTAATACCTGTTTTATCATAAATCGCAATGGTACCATTGTAGGTAGATATGATAAAATACATTTATATAAAGTAAACAAACCAGATTTTAA
>DOYA01000164.1:2240-4891 GCA_003518755.1 Clostridiales bacterium
GGAGTAGGAATTTGCTTTGATTTAAGATTTCCAGATTATTTCAGAGAACTTACAAAAAATGGAGCACAAATTATTTTCTTACCATCACATTTTAGAAAAAATACAGGTGCTATCGCATGGAATGTTTTAACTAGAGCTAGGGCAATTGAAAATCAAGTGTATTTTTGTGCTGTTGACCAAACTGGAGAGGATTTGTGTGCTAATACAAAAGTGATTTCATATAATGGTGAAATTTTAAAATCATTAAATGACGAAGAAGGAATATTAACAATAGACTTAGATTTAGAAGAACAAAAGAAATATAGAGAAGAATTACCTGTGTTAGAACAAATATAATTGTATTTATATATAATAATTAAATTGTCAAATATCACTAATGGATATATATAAATATTTTTTACAATTTATTGACATATACAAACAAAAGTTTTATAATACATTTATACAATATAAAAAGGAGTGTTTGTATGTCAAGTGAAGTAAAAGATTTATCAAATTCAAATGATGAAATAAAAAATTATATATATACAATACGTGGAAAACAAGTAATGATTGATAGCGATGTTGCTAAATTATTTAATTATGAAACTAAAGATCTTAATAGAAATGTAAAAAATAATATTAATAGATTTCCAGAGTATTATTGTTTTAGACTTACAGATGATGAATTTAAATCTTTAAGGTGCAAAAATTTCACCTTAAACAAAAATGGAAGAGGAGAACATCGTAAATATCTTCCATATGTTTTTACAGAATATGGAATTACAATGCTTGCAGGATTATTAAAAAGTGAGATAGCAGTTAATATAAGTATAAAGATAGTAAATGCTTTTATCGAAATGAGAAGACTTCTGAACTCAAATGGACAAGTATTTGAAAGACTTACAAATGTAGAATATAAATTAATAGAACATGAAAAGAAATTTGATACAATTTTTAATCAATTACAGCAAGAAGAAAATATAAAACAAAAGATATTCTTTGAAGGACAAATATGGGATAGCTATAGCTTAATTATTGATATTTTTAAAAAAGCATACAAGAAAATAACAATTATAGATAATTATGTAGATGACAGTATTTTGAAGATGTTAACAAAAAAGAATAAAAATGTTGAAGTTGTTATAATAACATCAGAAAAAAGCAATATAGAAAATATTGATATTAAAAAATTTAATAAAGAATATCCAACATTGAAAGTTGCTAAAACAAATAAATATCATGATAGATTTATAATAATAGACAACAAAGAACTATATCATTGTGGAGCTTCAATTAAAGATTTAGGTAAAAAGTGTTTTGGAATTAATAAAATTGAAGATGTTAGTATTATTAATAAATTATATGAGACTTAAATATTAGAAAGGAAGATGTTTTATGAAACTAGTGTTAACTTCTGGAGGTATATCAAATAAAAGCATAGAAAACGAATTAAGAAATATTATTGGAAAAGACTTTAAAGGTTTAAAAATGCTATTTTGCACAACAGCTTCTAATTATGAGGGCGGAGATATGAATGAATGGCTTATAGAAGATTTAATTACTTTAAGGAATTTAGGCTTTATAATTGATGTGTGTGATATTAATGGTATTAGTCTAGAAAATTTTATACCAAGATTTGAATGGGCCGATGTTTTCTATTTTGAAGGTGGAAACACGCAATGGTTAAGAAAATGTATTAATTCATCAGGATTGGAAGAACATTTGAAAGATCTATTAGAAACTAGAGTTTGGATTGGAGCTAGTGCTGGAAGCTGTGTTTTATGCCCAACAATTTATAATTCATGTCAAGAATTATTTGACGAGTATGTGAAAGAATTTCCAGAAGATGGATTAGGATTGGTAGATTTTCAATTTATACCACATTTGAATAATGAATATTTTCCAAAAATAAGAAAAGAAAATCTAGTGAATTCAAGTAAAAATTTAAAAAAGATTGATGGAAAAAAATTATATGCCTTAGATGATAGTAGTGCTATTTTCATTAATGATAAAGACATAAAAATAGTAAGTGAAGGCGAATGGTTTGAAATATAAAAGGAATGGTGAATAGATTATGAATAATTACATGTTAATACACGGTAGTTTTGGGAGTCCATTTGTAAATTGGTTTCCATATTTAAGAAATTAAATTGAAAAAAGGGATTTAGTTGTTTATACCCCAGATTTGCCTACAGGTGTTGGTTATCAAAATTATGAAAATTGGTCAAGAGTACTAGAATGTTATGTTAGTAGTGGAATAATAAATGAGGATACAGTAATATATGCTCATTCAATTGCTCCAATATTTGTATGCCATTTTCTTGTTAGCCATAACATAAAAGTAAAAAGATTAGTTTTTGTATGTGGATTTAATAAATATTTAGGAATAAATGAAGAATATGATGAAGTAAATCATACAATGTATTTTGATAATTTAGAAGCGGTTAAAAAATTTGCAGATGAAATTATATGTTTCTATTCTAAAAATGATCCTTATGTTAAATATGATGTTGAAAAAGAATTTGCAGATACAATTGCAACAAAACAAATAGTAATTGACGATGGAGGACATTTAAATTCAGAAAGCGGATATACTGAATTTAAAGAGTTATTAGAATATTTATGAAAAAAGAAAAATTGGGACGGAGATTTTTTTGAAATGTTAATTT
>DOYA01000162.1 GCA_003518755.1 Clostridiales bacterium
GCCTTTTCTGATGAATTAATATCATTTTCATTTTCTAAAATATTTCCAAGTTTAGCATTTAAGCTATCATTCATTGATACTTCCATATTTTGCCCAGAAATAAATGTACTTCTCTCATATGCCTCTTTATTTAATTTAAAAATTTCTTCTCCAATGTTTTGAGAAAAGTCATCTGTTTCCAGATTTGTTGATAAGTCATATAGTTTAAATGTATCATCAACTTCTTTTTTTTCAAAAAATCTTTCTATTTTATATTTCTTACTTTGTAGTTCAAATTCAATATTTCCGCCAAATTTGCCACCTTGCCATGGTTCATATTTTTTTCTATCTATTAATACTTTTGTGTTTCTTTTGCTTTCTAATCCATAAAACATAGCTTTTATAAAACTTGCAAAAGTGGTTTTTCCAAATCCATTGTCTTCTTTAATTGTGTTTAATCCATCATGAAAATCATAATCATAATTTGATAATTTTCCAAAATTTTCTATATGGCATTTTATAAGTTTCATCTTAAATTATGTTCCCCCTTCTTTTAACAACTCGTTACTAGACTGCCTTATAAATATATATTTTATCATTCCGTTTGGTGTCGCAATTTTCATATGTTCACCTATATAATGCTTATATAGGTGAACAATATCTGTCAATTGCTCCAGACCGCCCTACGCTTCGCTCCGGTTAAACGCTTACGCACTTCATTCTAAAATATATATTTATAAGGCTATTTAGTTTCACAATGCTGGAAAAGAATTTACAACCTACATTACTTCCTCTCCTGAAAGTGCTTTAATTCCAGTACTTATTATTTTGCTTTGCTCTTCTTCTGATAAATCTTGAGATAAAACCAACCTAATAAATTCACCTTTTAATGATGCATCATTTTGATAAGTCATAAAGTCAATTTTTAAAGTTGTTTCATCATATATTTTTGCAAAATAATAAATTGATTTATACTTCTTTTCTAGGTAATTTATATCTCTTTCTGAATCTACATCAACTTTGCCTTTTAAAACTATTTTTATAAGTGAATCTAAACTTATATTTTCAAGCTGACTATCTATCAATTTTTCAACATCTAAGGTAGAATTTGCATGTGTTACATCAACATCTATTTCATATAAATTTCGTTCAGCAAAAGGAATAAATTTTGAAGTATATTTTAAACTTTCTTCATCAATATCTAACAAAACAAAACCTTTTTCTCCACATTCATCAAACCCTCTACCCTCTAAGCATCCAGAATAGCAATATACTCCTCTTTGGTCAAGTTCAGCTTGTTTATATTTATGGATATGCCCTAAAGCTAAATAATCTATGTTCTTATTTTTAAGACTTGAAAGATTTATTATCTCTGTTTTATCCTTCATCTCATATTTTGATTCTTGCCCATGCATTGTAACAATATTAAAGTCGCCTTTATTAAGAAATATAGTATTATATATCTCATAATCTGTAAGTTTACCAAATTCAATACCAGAAATTGTAATTTTACCATACGAATATGTTGTCCACTTTTCAGAGTTAAATAATTTTAAATTTTCAGGTATTTCTTCTAAATTATCTAAAAATCCAGATTCATCATGGTTTCCTTTTAAATAAATAAAATCAATTTCAGGATTTGAAATAATGCTATCAATTACAATATTTCTAGCTTTAACAGTGGTTTCCTTTTTATCAAATAAATCCCCTGCAATTAGAATGATTCTAACATTATTATTTACTGCATATTTAATCATATTTTGATATGTAATTAATATCTCATCTCTACGTTCTTTTGCTTTTTTACTATCTAAATTAGATTTCATTCTTGAATCTAAATGTAAATCACTGCAATGAATTATTTTCATTTATTTTCTTCCTTTCAAGTTCATTTTTTTCACTTTTATATCAAATCTATATATTCCAATTATTGTCGAAACTGTTGTAATTAAATCTGAAATTGCTAAAGGGTATGCTTTACATAAAACATCGTATACTACCCAAATCATTATGTTTATTAGGGCAATTTTTCTAATATTAGCTTCTTTTTTCTGTAAAATTATAATAGTATATAATATTGAACACACTATAGGCATAATATCTATATATTTATTAAATGTTATTGCGCCTAATATTATTGATATAATTATATATAATGCAATTAATACTTTTGGTACATCTTTTTCATTTTTTTCGAAATAATTATTTATAAATGTTTGAACTATAGCGAACAAGCAGATTATCGCTCCACTATAGCTCTTCAACAAATAGAAATTAATTGAAGAAAACAAATTTGCTAAAACATACCAAAAAATAATTTGTTTTTTATTTTTCATTTGCATTGCTATAACATTTGAAATTATAACTAGAACCCCAAAAAACTGAGCAACATTAGATAAATCCATATTTTATTAATTTCCTTTCATAATTCAGATTTTATATACTTTTCCTAGTAATTTCTCTTTAAAACCCATTTTCTTATATATTTCTTCTGGATAATATCCTTTTTCTGTCTGTAAACATACTTCTTTTATGTTTAAATTTTTTAGTTCATTTATAATATAAGACATTGTTCGTTTACATACTCCTTTTCTTTTATAGTTTTTTAATGTTGTAATATTATAAATAACAGCCTTGCTTTTATTATATAGTACTGTAGCCGTTCCAATAGGTGTTTCATTTTTCATTGCTATATAATTAATTATTTCTGCATTTTCATACTTTTTTTGAAAACTCTTTTCCATTGTTATTTTATAACTTTCTGGAAGTTTATCATATGGATCATTTGGATCATCTCCAGAAAAGCCATCCATTACTGCTTTTACAAATTTATCTTGTAGTCTTTTATCAACCTTATAAATATCAAAATCAATACTGCTTTTATATGTTTTAAATTCATTTAAATTTTCTAAACACATCCAGCAATCAGTATATACTAAACTTAATTTTAATTCTTTTATATCTTGTTTCATTTTTTCGTTCATAATATTAGAAGATATATATATCACAGGTTTTCTATTGATTTGTTTCATTTTTAAAGCAATTTCTTTAGTGATTTTTGCTAAATTGATACCATTTTTTAAATATGCATAATTCCAATATTCATCTTCTATTATGTCACTATAGTAAATGTCGTAATCTTCACCTTTTATAACACCTGAAAAAAAACTGTTTAAATTTCCATTAAGATGTAAATTAATCATTTCTTCCATTGGCAGTGCTTCCTTTCTCTTTATATTACAATATAATTATTATTTCATTATGTATTTCATTTAGGAATATAATATGTTTCATTATCATAAATATATATTATTGCTCCATTTGGAACATATCGAATGTAATTATATATATCAATAAAATCAGCACAACATAGTGAAATATTTACACAAGATAGTAAAATTATTAATGAAACAATTAATTTGTTTTTTGCTTTTTTAAATATAAAAAAGCTAATTAAAATTGGAAACACTCCCATAATTAGTGCTGGTATTGCTAAAATAGTAATTTTTTCAAACTTAGTATATGTAATTGATAAACTCTTTACATATCCTATCATAGAA
>DOYA01000130.1:0-3161 GCA_003518755.1 Clostridiales bacterium
GCCAGGATCAAACTCTCTTGTTAATGGTTTTATAACTTCGATAAATCTCTTTATCTACTTTATAAACTTTTCAAGATTTTAATCTTTGACTTTTAATAAAAGCTTTTCGCTTCCTTTTTTAATTTACTTTTTGGTACTTCACATTTAGGTATGTGAAATAACCGTTTTGGTTTTATTCTCTAAAGGATTCATTGTTTACTTTTCAATGTACTTTTTTGTTCACTCTCTTTAAGCGAACTTTAGCATTATACTACGGTTATTTTTTTTTGTCAATACCTTTTTTAAAATTTTTTTAAAATATTTTTTATCTTGTTTTTAGGGAACAAAAAAATTAGTAATTGGTGCTGTTTTTAAGCGGTTAGTTCTACTCTTTACTAACTTTATTCTTCCTATAAAAAGATAACTTTTTATGTTTCTCTCCCGTAGTTCTTTTTTATAATACCACCCTTTTAAACTTTTGTCAATACATTTTTTGATATTTTTTTATCATTTTTTTACTTACTTAATAATAGTTTTAATTTTTATATTGTTAAAAAGTTCTGTAATTTTCAACAGAACTTAACTCTAAAACATTTTATTCTTTTATTTTAAATAAAAATTTTACAATTCCTCTTAGTGCTTTTGGCACTTTTTTTACTACTACTGTCATTTTATGTACCTCCTTTTCAAAAAATATTATAATCTTTTTAACAAGCAAGCCACGCGAATCCAACTGCAATTACTATTAAACCTATTAGAATTAACCAACCTGTAATTGGAAGCAATAGTACCATTAATATGCCTAATCCCAAACCTATAAAGCATACTCCTAATGTCTTTTTTAGAAAAAACTTCATATTTACAATCTTTCCTTTCTTATAGTCCTACTTTTCTTGTCATTCAATTCGTTTTAATTTAATGTGTCATATACTTATATAATTATTCTTTTATATTAAGGTCTTACCTTCAGCATTATTCTATTATATGTATTTTTGTAGACAATTGTTACTTTTTGACAAATTACATATGTATATATATAATAGAAGTGATTTAGGCAAATGCAACCGTTTTATTGACAATGTAATGTCAATAATCTCCGATACCTGTGACAGCATTGCCACAAGAAAGGATAATTTTATATGAATAAAAAAAATATTAATAAAATTATAAATATATTAAAAAATTCATATCCAGATGCAAAATGTAGTTTAGATTTTTCAAATGCATTTGAATTAGTTGTAGCTGTTATGCTTTCTGCACAATGTACAGATGAAAGAGTTAATTTAACGACTCCTGCTCTTTTTAAAAGGTGTAAAACAATAAAAGATTTTTCAAATATTGATATAAAAGAATTAGAAGAATTAATTCATCCTTGCGGATTTTATAAAAATAAAGCTAAAAACATAATAAGATGTGCTAATCAAATTTTAGCTGATTTTAATGGTCAAGTACCAAATAATATGGAAGATTTAATTTCACTACCAGGAATTGGTAGAAAAAGTGCTAATGTAATAATGTTAGAAGTTTTTCAAAACCCTCAAGGTATTGCTGTAGATACACATTGCAAAAGAATTGCAAATAGACTGGGCTTATCTACTGAAAAAGATCCCTCAAAAATTGAACAAGACTTATTAAAACAAATTGATTATAATGATTATAAAGATGTTAATCATCTCTTTATTTGGCACGGAAGATATACTTGCAAATCAAGAAATCCCGATTGTGAAAATTGCTGTATTAAAAATTTATGTTGTCATTGTCACGTGTACCGGAGAATTTTGACATAAAATATGTCAAAATTCTCCGGTACCTGTGACAGCATTTATGTCAAATTTCTCCGGTACCTATGACACACTTTCTTCACTTTTCTTTTTCATATTGTTTATAACTTTTTCTCTTAAGTCTTTTTTATTTTGTATACATTTATTCATAGCATTATTGGCTTTCTCTATTAAATCTGGCATGTAATCTAGTATTTTGTCCATTGGAGTTGAATGATCTACTGGTAATAATTTAACTATATCTGCTTGTACTATTAAAAAGGCTATTGGATTTATAGATACTCCTGCTCCTGATCCTCCTCCAAATGGTAATCTATATTGAATTTGCTCATCTTTATCTTTTTTGTTATATTCATCTATAGCCTCTCCTTTAAACTCGCTCCCTCCTGATGCAAAGCCAAAAGATACTTTAGATATAGGTATTATAATAGTATTGTTTGATGCTTGTATTGCATCTCCTACAATTGTATTAACATCTATCATATCTTTAATACTATTCATAGATGTATTTAAGATTTTTTCTATTGGATGTTCTGGCATCTTTATCGCCTTCCTTTCTCATCATAAATATTGTATTAATAATATGTATCAGTTTTACACTTATTATACAATTTAAACTTAATTTTAATATATTTATATTATACATAGGTTGTACATTCCAGTTTATTTGTTTTATATCACTAAAGTATTTTCCTATAATAACTGATACAATACTTGATATTACACCCGTCAGTACAGCTGTTATAGCTGCATTTTCTTCTCCTATTTCTATATTTAACTTTATATTTTCATATTTAACTTTCAACTTTTTTTGAATATCTTTTATTTTAATATTATCATTTTTAACAATATGATTTTTTATTTTATCATATTTACTTCTTGATTCTGGTAATTCAAATTGATTAATATTTGTTGTAAATTTAAATAAATTTATTTTGTTTAAAATATTAAATCTAATAATTATTGTTCCTTTTTTATTTATTTCAAAATTTTTATTTTTTATTTTAATTTCAAAATTTTCTGTTTCAACTTTTATTTCAATAAATAATAGTAAAATACTAATAATGAATAGTATTATTAAACACACAATAAAAAAAGCCAAAACTAATCACCTCACTTTAGGCATATAATTAGTTTTGACTTTTTTTATTTTTTTATACTATTTTGGTTAATTGGGACCGGGTACTTTTTGCACATTTATTAAAAAATGATGTGCAAAAAGTACCCGGTCCCAATTTACCAAATAAAAAAAGAGTAAATCTGTAAGCCGGGTTCTGGCATTTAAATTAGTCATTTATCTAGGCTATATATTGCTATATAGCTCAAGCCACGCAATTTTGGACCACCGAGCAAGTGTTAAAATCCATTTTAGGTGTTGCTCCAGATGGGGTTTACACTGAC
>DOYA01000130.1:3286-14504 GCA_003518755.1 Clostridiales bacterium
GCGGTTATTTTCTGTTGCACTTTCCTTAAGGTCACCCTCACTAGACGTTATCTAGCATCTTCGCTCTATGGAGCCCGGACTTTCCTCTCGTAAATCCTTTCGGAATTTTACCAGCGACTAATCAATTTACTCTATTTTTTAATTATAACATTTTTTTTGACTTTTTTCAATCAAATGCGAATATTTTGTTTTTTATTTATTATAATAAAGTTATAGGTAAAAATGAAGTATATAGTTAGAGGTTGGAAGTGTGATGTTACATACAAAACATATTAAAAAAATTTGGAGGAAACTCATGTATGCTCAAGTGCGTTTGCAAAGTAAAAAAAAGGGTGAATTAAATAAATTTTTAAGTAAATTTTATGATACTAACTTAGAAATCGAAAATGAAACAAAATGGATAAAAGAATATAAAAACCCTGTGGAAATAACTGATTTAATTGGTATATTTATTGATAATATAAATAAATATGATATAAAAATGTGGATTAATTTAGATAAAGATATTTATATAAAAATTTCTGAACAAAATGCTGATATGGTAATAAAATATTTTTTTGAAAGATATCCGTATTAGAAGATTATTTGAAATTAAACAATTGAAAAACGTTCTATGTTCTTTATAAAAAGATTTTTGAGGTAAGAGGTCAGAGGTTGGAGGTCTGACCTCCTACTTCCTATTTCTTACCTCTTACCTCAATTAAAAATTATTCTTCAGAACTGTCTGTATTTTCACTGTTCTCTTGATTTTCTTCTTGAACTTTTTCTGTAGTTGTATTCTCTTCTGAAGCACTTTCTTCAGTGTTTTCTTCCACTTTATCTTCAGCCAAAACTTCAACTTCCTTAGCTGGTTCTTCTTTTATTTCAGGTTGTTCTGTTCCGCATTTTGGACAAAATTTTGCATCTTTAGACATATGTTCTCCACAATTTATGCATGCTTTTTCATTAGATAATTCTAATATCTCTTTATGATATCCTTCAATTTCTGCAGAAAGTTCATCAATTCTTGCACACTCTTCTTCTAAATCTTGTTTTATACATATATCTTCATTTGAAGCATGTTTTTGATATACTTTTTTTCCTATCTCTTCATAGATATCATTTATTTTAGATTTATTATCACTTATTTTTAATTTTAATTTAGCCTCTTTAGCTAATTTTCCAGTTTTTTCAGCAGCTCCTTTATATGTTTCACTTGCTTTTTTTGTTAATTTATCAAAAAATTCCATTTTCTTTTTCCACCTTTCTTATCTATATTATACATTTTTTTATTTCAATTATACATTTATATTAGGAATTATAAATTATATAATTATATATTTCTATGTTTTTATAATTGCGGGCGATTAAAATCGCCCCTACATATTATGTTTAAAATTGTATTTCTAGTCTTCCTCTTTTCTACCTCTTGTCATTAGGATTCCAACTGCTTCTTTTGGGTCTAAATGATTATATAAAACATCATATACAGTATCTAAAATTGGTAATTCTAAGTTCAATTTGTCTGTTAAAGCTTTTGCAACCTCAATATTATCAATTGATTCAATTGTCATTCCAACTTCTTGTCTTGTTTCTTCTATAGATTTTCCTTGACCTATTAATTTACCAGCTCTTCTATTTCTAGAATGATCACTTAAACACGTAACTATTAAATCTCCAAGCCCAGTCAAACCATAAAAAGTATCTTTTTCTCCACCTAAAGCCATTCCGAGTTTTCTGATTTCCACTAGTCCTCTTGTTATTAATGCTGCATCTGTATTGTCTCCAAATCCAAGACCTGAAGCTATACCTGCACAAAATGCTATTATATTCTTTAAAGCTCCTCCAAGTTCAACACCTTTTATATCATTTGATGTATAAATTCTAATTGCTTCATTCATAAATGCATCTTGTATTATTTCTTTTACTTCTTCATCTTTTGATGCAATAACAAGTACTGTAGGAACACCTACTGATACCTCCTCAGCATGACTTGGTCCAGATAAAGCTCCTATTCTTACATTTGGTATTTCTTGTTTTATAACCTCATCTAATGTAAGTGCTGTATCTTTTTCAATTCCTTTTGAGCATATAACAATTGGTTGTTTTTCAACATCAACAAATTCTTTATACTGTTTAACAGTATCTCTAGTAAATTTTGAAGGAGTAACATGTAAAATTATATCAGCATCTTTAATAACTTCTTCATATGAATTTCTACATTCAATATTATCTGGTATTACTACATTTGGTAAAAATTTGCATTTTTTCTCATTATTAATTAAATCTGCCTCTTCTTCTGAAAAAGACCATACTTTTACCTTATTTCCATTTTTAGCTAAGTGAATTGCTAAGGCTACTCCCCAACTTCCACTTCCTATTATTGCTATTTGTTTCATCTATTTATCCTTTCCTGCTTAATCTTTATTTTTAAAGCTTAATTTATTTTCGGTTCCATTTGCAATTCTTTGAATATTAGATCTATGATTAAAAATCACAAATGCAGCAAGTATCGCTCCAAATACTAAATATTTTATTCCATTTGCTTCAACTATATAATTAGAATGGATAAATAAAGTTAAAACTGGACATAAAATAGCAGCTCCAATCGAACCCAAAGATACTATTCTGGTTAAAGCCATTATTACTAAAGCAAATACTAAACAAATAAGCCCAATTTTCCAATTTATTATTAATAACACACCAAGTGATGTAGCTACTCCTTTTCCACCTTTAAATCCGAAAAATATTGGAAATGTATGCCCAACAACAACCAAAATTCCAGCAATTTGAGCAAGAACTGCTCTGTCGACATCTTTTACAATCTTTCCAATTATTACTGCAATTAAAACTGCAATAACACCTTTTAAGATATCACATATAAGAGTAAGTATGGCTGCTTTTTTACCAACTGATCTAAGTACATTTGTAGAACCAGCATTTCCACTTCCTTTTTCTCTAACATCAAATCCAGCCATTTTTTTGCTAATAATTACTGAAAAATTGATACTTCCTATTGCATAAGCAATAATCGCTATTATAATATAAGTTGCCATATAAATTCCTCCTCTCATTTTGCATTATATAATATATTTTTTTATTTAGCAATAAGTTTTTCATTTATTCTCAGAAAATGCTCCTAAACCTATTCTTTCGTATTATTTTTTAAATTCTAAAATATTCTCTAACTCACTAAATTTGTCTATTATTGAGGTAGGTTCAGCACTTATTAAATTTTCTTTTTTATCATATCCGAATGTAACAGCTATAGTATCTATACCTGCATTTTTTCCTGTTAATATGTCTGATTTGCTATCTCCTATTATCACAGTATCTTCTTTTGTAACATTTAGTTTATCCATTATATAATTAACAATTTGTGGATCTGGTTTATGTTTGAAATCACTTTCTTCAGTCCCTAAAACATAATTAAACCCTTCTAAATTAAATGTTGCAACCATTTTATCTAGTATTCTTTTTGGTTTGCTTGAAGCAACTGCCATATAATATCCTTCATTTTTAAATTTATCTATTATTCTTTTTACATCAGGAAAAAGTACAGTAGCATCTGCAAAATGTTCTTCATCAATATAATATTTTTTATAATCCTTTTCATACTTTCCTGATAATGCTTTTTTATCATCTGGAAGTACTTTTTCAAACATGTCACCAAGTGGCTTGCCTGCTAATTTTTGAAATTGTTCTTTTGTTATTTCAAATCCAGCCATAGTTTTCAAAGTATGATTAAAAGATAAAAAAACATCTTTTTCACTATCCCATATTGTTCCATCTACATCAAATATTAATAATTTCTTTTTCATACTAAATCACCCTTTTTTTCCATATTATATCACAAAATTATTAAAGTTTAAATATGTAAAATGGAATCTGTATTTTTATTCCTGTTGTAAAAAAATACCCGGCTCTAAATTACCAACCCAATTAAAAATCTTGACTTTATCTGAATTATGCTGTATTATATATAATGTATTTTTGTATATTAATAAAGAAATGAGGAAATAAATTTATGTTATGTTCAATGTGTAATAAATATCAAGCCTCTATTTTCTCTAGTAAAATTTTACCTAATGGTAAAAGAGAAATGGAAGGCTTATGTATAAATTGTGCAAAAAAACAAGGTATTAATACTGATGAGATTTTAAAAGCACAAAGTCAAACTGTTTTTAATCAAAATGCAAATGATGTTAATAAACAATTAGAAGGTTTATTTAAAAATCTTTCTGAAAATTTAGGTGATATTGATGGTATTCAATTTGGTGCTATCCCTGCTTCTCAATTTGAAGATGATAATGATTCAGATGAGCCTCAAGAGCCTAAAGTTTTTGCAGGAGCTATTCCCCTTGGTTCTATTTTTGGAAATCTATTTGGTGGTCAAGGTCAACCTCAAGAATCAAATGGTACTATTAAGAAAAAGGTTAAACCTGAAAAAAAGAAAAATGCTAATAAGAAAAAGAAATTTTTAGATACATATGGAACTAATCTTACTTTTAAGGCTCAAAATAATGAATTAGATGCTGTTATTGGTAGAGATAAAGAACTTCAAAGAGTTATACAAATTTTAAATAGACGTTCTAAAAATAATCCTTGTTTAATTGGTGAGCCTGGTGTTGGTAAAACCGCTATTGCTAATTCTTTAGCAATTAAAATTGCTTCTAAAAATGTGCCTGCTAAACTTTTAAATAAAGAAGTTTATCTTTTAGATATGACATCTATTATTGCTGGAACTCAATTTAGAGGCCAATTTGAAGCTAGAATGAAAGGTCTTATTGAAGAATGTAAACATTATGGAAATATTATTTTGGTAATTGATGAAATTCATTCTATTATTGGTGCTGGTTCAGGTTCTGATTCTGATAGCTCAATGAATGCAGCAAATATTTTAAAACCAGCACTAGCAAATGGAGAAGTTCAAATTATTGGTACTACTACTATTAAAGAATACCGCAAATATATTGAAAAAGATACAGCTCTAGAACGTAGATTCCAACAAGTTCTTGTTGAAGAACCTTCTATTACTGATTCTATTGGCATCTTAGATGGTATTAAAAAATATTATGAAGATTATCATAAAGTAAAAATTTCAACAGATGTTATTAAACAAACTGTTATTATGTCAGAAAAATACATTCATGATAGATTTTTACCTGATAAAGCAATTGATATTTTAGATGAAGCTTGTTCAAGAATAAACCTTGAAAACAAAGATTTATATAAATTAGAACTACTAAGGCAACAACTAAAAAATGTTCAAGAGCAAAAAGATGAAGCAGTAACAACTGATTCTACTGAAGATTATCAAAAAGCTGCAGCTCTTAAAACTGAAGAATGTAGATTAATGGAAGAAATTGATAAAATTAATTCTACTATGGAAATTAAAAATCTTACTTTACAAGATGTTGCAGGTGTTATTGAAAGCTGGACAAAAATTCCACTAAGTAAAATTACTGAGGAAGAAACTCAAAAGCTTTTAAACTTAGAGACAAATCTTCATAAAAAAATAATAGGTCAAAATGATGCTGTTGAAGCAGTATCCCGTGCTATTCGTAGAAATAGAGCAGGTTTAAAATCTACTAAACGCCCACCTTCTTTTATATTTGTTGGTCCTACAGGTGTTGGTAAAACTGCATTAGCAAAAGCCTTAGCTTACGAAATGTTTGGAGATGAAGAATCAATTATTAGAATTGATATGTCTGAATATATGGAAAGTAATTCTACAGCAAAATTAATTGGTGCGCCTCCAGGATATGTTGGTTATGATGATGCAGGTCAATTAACAGATAAAGTAAAACGCCATCCCTACTCTATCATCCTACTAGATGAGATTGAGAAAGCTCATCCAGATGTATTTAACATTTTATTACAGGTTTTAGATGATGGTAGACTTACTGATTCTCAAGGAAATACAGTTAGTTTTGAAAATACAATTATTATTATGACATCAAATGCTGGTTCAAATTTAAATAATAATTCAATAGGTTTTGGAAATGCCACTGTTGATAAGGCAAAAATTGAAGAAAGACTAAAAGATGTATTTAGGCCAGAATTTTTAAATAGAGTTGATGAAATAGTTACATTTAGTAGTTTGACTAAAGAAGAATTAATTCAAATCGTAGATTTAATGCTACAAGATACTTCAAATGCTTTAGCAAATAAAGATATTACATTAAACATATCAAAAGAAGCTAAAGAATACATATTAGAAAAAGGAACTAATTTGAAATTTGGGGCAAGACCGCTTCGTAGGGCTATCCAAAGATACATAGAAGATGAAATTTCAGAAAGAATTCTAAAAGGCGAAATTTCAAATGGGCAAGAAATAAATATTACAATAAAAAATGATAATTTAGAATTTAATGTTGCGGAATACAAATAAATTTTATAGAGTAGCAACAGCGGCATTGTATATCTTTTTTCGTGCTTTAGACGAGAAAAAAGCATATACAATGCACAGCAATGTTGCGGATATATAATAAATATGTATCAAATCCATATGCTAAAGATAGAATGGAGTTTATTATGGTTAAATTTGAAAAAAGACTAATACCAAATTACCTTACTATTTTACGATTGGTATTAGTTCCAATAATTTTTGGATTAATTTTATATGACCATTACACCTTAGCTATAGTATTTTATATTATAGCTAGTATAACTGATGTTTTAGATGGGTTTATTGCAAGAAAATTCAACTTAATTTCAGATTTTGGTAAACTTATGGATCCATTAGCTGATAAAGTTACTCAAATTGGAACAATATTGGCTTTAATACTTAAAAGAATTATTCCTTATTGGATATTGATTATTCTTTCCCTTAAAGAAATAACTATGGTGATTGTTGCTTCTGTTCTATTTAAGAAAAAAATTGTAACAGTACATAGCAAATGGTATGGTAAAGCTGCAACAGTATTACTTTTTGTCGCAATAGTCTTTACTCTACTTTCTGAAAAAATAATTGTTCTTTCAAATGTAACCATTTATCTATATTATTTGTCTATTGCAATGACTTTGTTTGCCGGGGTTATGTATGTGAAGAGTATTGTTTGTAAGGAGTTTTAAAACAAAAAAGCTGAAATTCAGCTTTTTTGTTTTATATTATATATTCAATTCTTTTGTAAAAATATATCTATCCTCATCTTTTTCCTTTAATGTAAATCCTCTTTTCTTATAAAATTCAATTGCCACATCCAATTTTTCATAAGTTTCTAATACTAATTCCTTATATTTTTGTATCTTAGCAAATTTAAGCAATATATCCATTAATTTTGAAGCAATTCTTTTATTTCTATAATCTCTATGAACATACATTCCTTTTAACATACCTATATTATTACCAAGATTTTTTAATGAAAGAGTACCTACAACTTTTTCACCTTCTATAGCAACCCAGAAGTTTCCGTTTATTATGAATAAATGTATCATTATCCATATTTTTTATATTATTTTCCCAATTGTAAAAACCATGTTCCCCTATACATATATCAAGCCACAATTCGATAATCTGTTCTTTGTACACTTCTCTAAACTCTATAATTTCTATCATTTCTATCATTTCATTGTTCCCTTCTTAAATTTATGTTATTTCTTATAGATTACATAACTCTATAAATTAGTATATTATTTTTTTCTATTTAGTAAATGCTTTTCTTTTAAAGATTTTAAGTATTCTATTTTTCCTTCTAATTCTAGTATTTTATAATATGGCTCAATAAACTCTTCTTCATATCTACTAATATCATCATGCCAAGGCTTATTACTGCCAGCAAAATGTAATATAATTGGTTTATATGGCATATCTTTATACTTACATGTTTTTACCAACCAATTATACTTATTTGAAACTACTTTAATATTTTTGTAAAAATTTTTATTCATAAAATCTTGATCTAAATATAATAAATCTTTACTTTGTTTTATAATTAAATCAATAATTTGTTGAATACTAAAATCTTCTCTTATTTTCTTTAAATTTATTAATGTTACACCATTATTTATATATGTATAATTTTCTGGAATACCTAGTCTACTCAAATCTTTTATAGTAATTCCACTATCACTTGCTGCAATATAGTAATTATCTCCTAATTCTTCATCATATAATTCTTTTAAACTTCCAATACATATTAAATCTACATCTAAATATAAAATCTTCTCTATTTCTTTTGGCAAAACAAATGGAGCAAATATCCTATAGTATGCTTCAATACCTACAAAAGTTCCGTCTAGAATTTGAGGAATATTAGTAGCTTCTGGAATGCTGAACTTTATTGGGTAAAAACTGTTATTGCATCTTTCCTCTATAAATTTTTTTAGTTTATCTATTTTTTGTTGTGGTATTTGTGAATACATTAAATAAAAATTTATATGATCCTTATTATTATATGAAATTGAAAAAATAGCCTCCTCTGCAATATCTATAAAAGTTTCATTTACAGTTATTAAAATATCCATATTATTATTCTCCCTCTTTTAACTTTATTTTTGGGAATTAAAATATAATTCTTTTACAACCTTTCTTGATTCTTTATTATCATTTCTCATACATCTTAAAATTGTCAAATTATACTCATTTAAATTATTTTTTAAAAACTCTATATTTAAGTCTATTATTTTCATTAAAGTATCATAAATATCTACAAATTTAGGTTCTAATTCTTTAATTTCAAAACTGCTCAACACTGTATAATACCATAGCATGTTATTAATCAATCCATAGTCATTATATGGTTGAATTTTACTACCATATTTATTTTCTAAATATCTATATCTTTCCATCAAAATATCTACATAATCTTTATAATTATCATAGTTTTTTGTTTTTGTTATACTATCATTCCTTCTTATATAATAATATTTAGGAGTGTCTTTAAAAACAATATTATCAGCATTTTCAAACAATTTATATGTTGTTGCAATATCTTCAAATTTTCTTCCAGTTGGAAATGTAATATTATCGAAAATCTTTTTTTTTAATAATTTATTCCATGAGTAATTTGGTATTTTTTTATCCATTAAAATATACTTAATTCCATCTAAGCTTTTCACCTTAATCAATTCATTTGTATATTCCATCTGAGTAAAACTTCCATTTTCAGATTCAAAAAATGAGACAATTGAAATATCAGAATCATTATCAATCATCAAACTTAGTAATATCTCATACATATCTGCTGCAATATAATCATCACTATCTACAAACCCGATATAATCACCTTTAGCTATTTTTAGCCCTGCATTTCTAGCATCTGAAAGTCCACCATTCTTTTTATGAATTACTTCGATTCTATTATCTTTTAATTTGAAGTCATCACATATTTTCCCAGAATTATCTGTAGAGCCGTCATCAATCAAAATAATTTGTATGTTTTTATATGTTTGATTTATAACACTTTCTACACATTTTGTTACATATTGTTCAACATTATATACTGGAATTATAATACTTATTAATGGTTTATCCAATTTTAATCTATTCTCCATTTTATATATTAAATTTAATTTTATTCCATACTTCATTAGTTGTTCTATATTCATTATAATGTTTCTCAACATTGCTATCATATTCATTTAATATATCAACTAAATCAGTTACATCACAATCCGGATATAAAGTACTAATCTCTTTTACACTATTTTCTAAGTTTAATTTTGCATTATCTATTATTTTTCTATAGTTCTTCTTGTCTAAAATATAAAAAAGCAATGGTTTGTATTTTGTCCAACCCATAGTAGTTTTTCTAAACCTTACTGATACCCCACTATCCTTATATGATATTTTTTTTAATTTTTTGGGATATTTTTTATTCATTAGAAAAGTATACTTTAAGAATGCATCATGAAAATGATAAACCGGTATTTGTAACACTTCTGATTTTTTTTCCTTTAATGCACATGAAAAGAAAGTATCTTCACCTCTTGCATAAGGGGGATTATAAAATGCTGGTATATTTTCTAATCGGGTTAAATTTAAACACAATCCTGATCCATACACAACATTATCTTCCCCATTATTATTCTTTTTTACTATTTCATAAATTGCTACTCTCTCATCTGCATATCCGATATTTTCTTTCTTTTCCTGAACTTTTTTTATTTTTTTCCAAGATACTGCATCATTTTCCATAGCATCAATAAATTTTTTATATACATCTTCTGTTACAATTTTGTTATAATCGACATATGGTAAAGGATTAATTATTCCACATCTATATCCATATGTAACATCTACATTTTGAATATATTTTATATGTTGTAAAATATTTTGTTGTTCTACCCATCTTATTCCATTTTCTTCCTTTATAGCAGCTAATGGATATTCATCATCATCCCAATATAATAAATAATCTATGCCTTCTTCAATTGCCTCATATAAAATAGTATTTCTTGCTTTTGCATATCCTTTTCCAATAATAAGGTTTGACTCTTCTTCTGTTAACCCATGTTTAATCATTACCTCATTTTTTTTATTAAAAACATATTCTGGAGATAAGTATTTTATTTTAAAATACTTGTTGATTTCTGGATTAATTTTATAAAACTCTTCTTCTTTAGTATTTAAATAATTTACATCATAGAGAATAAAAAGTGTAAAATTCACTTTAAAGTTTAATTTTTCAACTTGTTTAAGAATAAACTCATAGTAATTATTAATAATATTACAAATATTATCTCTTCCAGTAATAAATCCTATACCAAAATTTATTTCTTTTTTCATTCAATCACCCTTTTATTTAAAGTCTTCCGAACTCTATTCTTTCTCTCCCTTCTCCCTCACTATAATCCTTACAGGCGTACCTTCTAGTCCAAATTCTTTTCTAATTTGGTTTACTAAATATCTTTCATAAGAGAAGTGGAATAGTTCTTTTTTATTTACAAAAATAACAAATGTTGGTGGCTTGATTGAAGCCTGAGTACCATACAATACTTTTAATCTCTTACCTTTGTCAGACGGTGGTTGTACTATTGAAATTGCTTCATTTATAACCTCATTTAATTGGCTCGTAGTAACTCTTTTAGAGTTTTGCTCATTTACATTATTTATTAATTCAAAAAGCTTTTCTACTCTTTGTCCTGTTTTTGCAGATATGAATATAATTGGTGCATAATTTAAATATGAAAGCTTGCTGTATATTTCTTTTTTGTACTTTTCCATTGTTCCTGTTTCTTTATCATATTCATCCCATTTATTTACAACAATTATAATTCCTTTTCCTGCTTCATG
>DOYA01000130.1:14592-22707 GCA_003518755.1 Clostridiales bacterium
TCTGTTACACCGCTATTAGCATCGATTAACATTAAACACACATCTGCTCTTTCTATTGCAAGAATTGACCTCATTACACTATATTTTTCTATTCGTTCAGTTACTTTGCTTTTTCTTCTAATTCCTGCTGTATCAATAAATACATATTTTCCATATTTATTTTCAAATTCTGAATCTATACTATCTCTTGTTGTTCCTGCAATATCACTTACTATATTTCTATTTTCTCCTAAAATTTTATTAATTAAAGAAGATTTACCTACATTAGGCTTTCCAATAACTGCAACTTTAATCTTTTCTTCATCCTCAACATTTATTTCTTTTGTAGGAAAGTATTCAAATATTTTATCTAGTACATCTCCTATACCTCTTGCATTTACGCTCGACATAGGCATTGGGTCCCCTATTCCCAATTTATAAAACTCATATATATCATTTTGGAATTTTTGAAAATCATCTACTTTATTGCAAACAAGTACAATTGGCTTTTTTGATTTTTTAAGCATTATTGCAATTTCTTCATCAGCTGCTGTAACTCCCTGCCTTACATCTGTTAAAAAAACTATTACATCTGCAATATCTATTGCTATATTTGCTTGAAGTCTCATTTGTGAAAGAATAATATCATCTGAATCTGGCTCAATTCCGCCAGTATCTATTAAATTAAAATTGACACCTCTCCAGTTGGATTCTCCTTGAACCCTATCTCTTGTAACTCCTGGAGTGTCTTCAACAATTGAAATTCTTTTTCCAACTACATAATTAAAAAATGTTGATTTTCCAACATTTGGTTTTCCGAATAATTGCAACTATTGGTTTAGACATTTTTGCGTTCCTTTCTATATTTTAGAGGTTGGAGTTCGGAGGTTGATAATCTAAAATTCAACTTCTACCTCTTACCTCCTACTTCATATCTCATAATTATTATTCTTTTATTAATAAACATCTACACAATTATACACTATTTTGGCAAAAAATTCAAGTAATGCCTTGACTTTTCCCTTTATTACAAATATAATGAAACTGTAATTAATAGCTTGATTTAAAAATGAATTCAGAGATTGGAAATATAAATTGTATATTGTCAATTAATTAGTTCATCTCAATCTATTTATTGCAATAAAATATAAAAATATAGGAGGTAAAAGATGTCGAAAAATGATTTAGCATTACTTGTGCTAGACAGTTCAAAAGAATTCGGAGAAAAAGTTGAACAAAATCTTTTAAAATTACGTGGAGAGAAAGACAAACATTACATTTCAAAATTAACTGCATCAAGATTTACAAATGGTGAAGGAAAAGTCATAATAAATGAATCAATCAGAAATAAAGATGTTTATATATTTTGTGATGTTGGTAATTATAGCATTACATATAAATGTCATGGAAAAGATCATGAAATGATGCCTGACGAACATTTTCAAGATATAAAAAGAGTAATATCTGCTCTTTGTGGACATGCATCAAAAATAACAGTTGTTATGCCTCTATTATACCAAGGAAGGCAACACAGAAGAAAAGGAAGAGAATCTTTAGATTGTGCAGTTGCACTTCAAGAATTAGAAAGATTAGGTGTAAAAAGTATTATAACATTTGATGCACATGACCCTAATGTAATTAACGCTACTCCAAGTTTATCTTTCGACAATTTTTACCCATCTAATGCCATTATTGAAGAAATGGCTAAAAATGACCCTACTATTTTTGAAAACTCAATAGTTATTAGCCCTGATTTTGGAGCAATGGAAAGAGCTCGTTTTTATGCTGAAATAATTGGATGTGATGTTGGTGTATTCTATAAAAGACGTGATTTAAGTAAAGTAGTAAATGGTAAAAACCCAATTGTTGCACATACTTATATGGGAAGCGATGTTGAAGGAAAAAATGTATTAATAGTTGATGATATGATTGCATCAGGTGGTTCTGTAATAGACCTTACAAAAAAATTAAGAGAAATGAAAGCTAATAAAATATCAGTTGCTGTTACCTTTGCTTTATTTACAGAAGGATTTGAAATGTTCCAAAAAGCTCATGATGAAGGTAGCTTAGATTATATCTATACTACTAATGTATCTTACATTCCAAAAGAAATAACAGATTTAGATTGGGTTTATGCAGTAGATATGTCAAAATTAACAGCAAAAGTAATAGATTCAATGGATAAAAAAGAACCTCTAACTAAATACTTTAATAGAGCTAAAGAAACATTTAATGCAGTACAAAAATCAATGAATAATTAGAAAAAGAAAAAAAGGACGGAGTTGGAAAAATGGGACGGAGTTAATTTTTCACGTTTGTGAAAAATTAACTCCGTCCCATTTTTCCAACTCCGTCCCCTTTTTCCACAATCAGCATATGATCATTGCATCTCTCCCTGCACCATTACCTATAAACCTAATTGGAACTTTTACAATTTCTTCAATTCTATTTAAGTATTTTTTAGCATTTTCAGGAAGGTCTTCTCTATTTTTTATATTGCTAATATCACCAAAATTGCCTTCAAATTCTTCATATACTGGCTCACATTTTGATATATAATCTAAATCTGTTCCATAATTTGTTGTAATTTCGCCATTTCTTTTATATGCAACACATAATTTAATTTTATCTAATTTTCCAACTGTATCTAAATGGTTAATTGCCAAACCTGTAATTCCATTTACCATAATAGCATATTTTAATGCTACTAAATCAAGCCATCCACATCTACGAGGTCTCTTAGTTGTTGTTCCATACTCATGACCTAATTCTCTAATTTTATCTCCAATTTCATTATCTTGTTCTGTAATATATGGTCCTTCTCCAACTTTTGATGAATATGCTTTAAGAACACCATATACTTCTCCTATATATTTTGCACCTATCCCTGTACCTGTACAAATTCCTCCTATTGTTGGACTAGAAGATGTAACAAATGGGTAATTTCCAAAATCTATATCTAATAATGTTGCTTGAGCTCCTTCACATAATATTTTTTTATTATCTTCTAATGCATTATGTAATAAGGTAACTGTATCTACAACATATTTTCTTAATTTTTCAGCATATATATTATATTCTTCAATTATTTTATTTACATCAAATGTTGGATAATTATAAATTTCAAAAATCTTGTTTTTGTTTTCTATATTAATTCTCAATTGTTCTTCATATTTATTGTTTATAAGGTCACCCATTCTAATTCCACATCTTTCATATTTATCACAATAAACAGGCCCTATTCCTCTACATGTAGTTCCAATTTTATTTCCTTTTCTTAATTCTTCTTGTAATTTGTCCATCTGAATATGATATGGAAAAATAACATGTGCCTTATCACTTATTTTTAAATTATCAGCTGTATATCCATTATTTTCTAAGTTTTCTATTTCTTCAATTAGAACTTTAGGATCAATTACAACACCATTGCCAATTACAGCAGTTGTATTTTTACTTAATATTCCAGATGGTATTAAATGAAACGCAAATTTCTTACCATCAATTTCTATTGAGTGACCTGCATTATTACCTCCTGTACATCTTACAGAGTAATCTGCTGTTTGAGATAGGTAATCAATTATTTTACCTTTTCCTTCATCTCCAAAAAAGCTACCTAAAACTACATATACTTTGTTCATTTACTTCCTCCAATAAATACTACAAAACTTTTACAATTGAATTATAACTATGATTAGAATATTTGTCAACTGAATAGTTGGAAAAAAGGAAAAGGAAAAGGAAAAGGAAAAAAGGGACGGAGTTAATTTTTCACAAATGTGAAAAATTAACTCCGTCCCTTTTTTCCTTTTTCTTTTCTTTATCTCTTATCATCATCTTCTACATTTTTTCCAAATCTCTTAACTTTATTAGTAGTAGTTCTTTCAAAATCTTCATCCATTATTTTATAAGATTTTATATGTTTAAAATTTGGTAGTTTTTCATTTACTTTTTTTATGAGTTCATTAATCGTTTTTGATATATCCTCTTTTGTTGGAACTTTTTTTCCTAAATATTCTTTAATTGCTTCAATATTTGGGAATATTTTTGCCTTAACTTGTACATCATCTTTTCCGTTTGATGCACCTATAATTAATGATTCTTCTATTAAATCACTATCATTTAAAATATTTTCAATTTCTTCTGGATAAATATTTTCACCATTTTTTGTAAGTATCATATTTTTACTTCTTCCGGTGATATATAAAAACTCTTCATCATCAATATAGCCTAAATCTCCTGTGTGAAACCATCCATTAATTAAAACTTTATCTGTAGCTTCTTTATTTTCATAATATCCAAGCATTATATTTGGTCCTTTAGCAATTATTTCACCTACTCCTTCTTCATTTGGATTATCAATTTTGTACTCTACATCTGGAATTGGCATACCACAAGAAGCTGCTTTATAGCATGTATCATTATTGCCTGCAACAAGTGGTGAACATTCTGTTAATCCATAACCTTGTAATACTTTTATTCCAAGACTAAAAAAACTTTCTACTATTTCTGGTTTTATTGCTGCAGCACCTACTATAAATGTTTTTATTTTTCCACCTAACGATTTTTTTATTTTTCTTTTTACAATTGGTTTCAAGTAAAATGGTATATTTTGAATTATAGTATTTTCATCTTGTGTATATTTTTTTGGTAAACTTGTTTTTAGTGTTTTTATTATTTTTTTATATACATTTTCCAACAATAATGGTACACATAAAATAAATGTTGGTTTGAATTCTTGTATATTTTTTGTAATATACTTTAATCCATCAATATATGCAATATTTCCTCCACCATATAAAACTAATAAAAATCCCAAAGTACATTCATAAGTGTGATGAAGTGGAAGTATTGAAAGCACTGATGTTGAGTTATCTACTTTAACTATTTTTGCAACTGATATTATATTTGAACAAATATTTTTGTGTGATAACATTACTCCTTTGGAATTTCCTGTAGTCCCAGAAGTAAATAATAATATCTTCATTTCATCAGGGTTGATTTTTGTATCAATAAAATCCCTATTGCCATTTGAAATCATTCTTTTTCCATCATCTATTAAATAACCAAAATTTGTATATTTCAAAGTATTTTGCATATCTATTTTAATAGGATTAATGTTTAATTGCATACTATCTATTCTATCCAAATATTTTGTATCAGAAATAATTGCATCTGCTCTAGATGAATTTAAAAATTGTTTTATATTATCATCTGATGATTCTTTATCAAGTGGAACTACTATCCCTATTATCACACATGCTAAATAAGAAATAGACCATTCATAACTATTTTTCCCAATTATTGCTATTCTTTTATCTTTTAGTCCCATTTCTATAAGCTTTGTTCCTAATGCTTCAACATCTTTTCTAAAATCTAAATATGTTTTATTAACTATTTTTCCTTCGTTATCTTTTAATCTAAAAGCTACTTTGTTTTGATTTCTTAAAGTTGTTTTATAAAGCATGTCTTTTAAATCATTAATTTCATAAGTATCAAAATAGTTTATTTTTCTCTGCACTTTAAATCTCCTTTTAACAATTTATATAAATATATCATAATCGAATTATTAAAGTCAACATATTGTATTGACTTTTTGTATGATTTTATATATAATATCAATCGATATCCATATTTTAGGGGGTTATTATAATGAAATTTAATGCAAATTCGTTAAACAACCGTGTAACTAGACAGTTTTATATAAGCAATTTTTTCCCATTTTTATATTCACTAATGTTAATAGAACTGCAATGTAACAATTCACCTGTAGATTATATACAGCAACTAAAATCAATATTTTTCAACTGGGGAATTAACTATTATAAAGTAAATAATCTTTATCTATCAGACGATGTTTATGATTTACTAACAATATCCAGTATAAACGAAGAATTAGGAGCGTCACTTAGGGAGTCTTATATAACATATAAAAATGATTCGGTATTTAAAGACTTTATAATACAAGCTTTAGATTTAGTCAAAGAATACCCATATCGATTTCTTAAAACGCATACAACAGATGAATTATCGCCTAAAACAAATGAAACTAGTTGTGATGAAGTACAAATTTAAATCTTTGTATTCCTTTTTATATAGTTTTTTAAGACAGTCCCATTTGCTAAATGGGGCTGTCCCCAACAAAAAATTTTGAAGATTGTTTTACTACTTTCATTCTTGTAAACTCCTCTCTTTCTGCTTCTTCTAATGTACTTGATATTTTTCTTGCTAAATCTTCATCTTTTGGTATTATTATTTCTTTTAAAGCCTTAGACCTTCTTTCATTTTTCTCAATTGCTTTTTTTAGTTCTACAATAGAATCATCCACTTCAGCGAGTTTGATGATTATTTTTTTTAAATTTGTAAAATCAATAATACTCTCATCAACTTCGACTGTTGTATGATATAATCCATAATTTGGCTCTAATTCTTGTTCTTGATAAATACATGATGGCATTTCTACTCCCATCACACTCAAATATTTTACACTTATTGAGTTATCTTTTTTTATTGCATTTGAAATATCAATTAATTCATCAAATCCAACATCAACAATTGCTTTGTTTAAAGCTCCTTGTGCATGTGATAAAACTTCATTTAATTGTTGTTGTAGTTTTTCTTTTTTGATTTTATATTCTTCAAGTTTTCTTTTAAGAATTAATGATTTATCTTCTAGAAGCTTTTGTCCGCTTTTTCTCTGTTTAATTGTATTTTGAAGTTTTATTAAATTATTTTTAGTCGGCAAATAAACTGCTCTCATAGTATTTTCCTCACTTTTTTATTACTAGTCAGCAGGTATGCACTAAAAGTCCGCGCAGGGCGATACTTTTTATTTTTAAACGATGGTCTCGGGGGGACCGCTGAGGGCTGTTAAATGCGATAGCATTGTTACAGCCCCAGTGGGAAGACCTGAGAAAAAAATAAAAAGTTTTGCCCGTTGCAGGACTTAACTTGTTTTAAAGCTGACTAGTAATAAATGTATTAATTTAGTATTTTACTCAACAATTTTAAGCAATTCTTTCATTAAATCTAAAGTCTCGTCAATGCTTCTGTTCTCGTAGGTTCCTTGATTTAAAAATTTATTTTCAAATTCTTCTCCAAATTTAATGTATTTTTTATCTATTTCTGATAAATCAGCTTCTCCTAAAACTGTTGCTAATGCTCTTGCATCTTGAACTTTTGAATAAGCTGAAAAAATCTTATTTGAAAGCTCTGCGTGATCTTTGCGAGTATAACCTTCTCCAATTCCATCTTTCATAAGTCTTGAAAGTGATTGTAAAATATCTATTGGTGGATTAATTCCTTTTTGATATAAATCTCTTCCTAAAACAATTTGTCCTTCTGTAATATAGCCTGTTAAATCTGGAATTGGATGAGCTATATCATCATTTGGCATAGTTAAAATTGGTATTTGAGTAATTGAGCCTTCCCTTCCTTCTATCATTCCAGCTCTTTCATAGATTGATGCAAAATCACTATATAAATAACCCGGATATCCTTTTCTGCTTGGTATTTCCCCTTTTAGAGTTGATACTTCTCTTAAAGCTTCAGCATAAGATGTCATATCTGTTAAAACTGTTAAAACTTGATATCCCAAATCATATGCTAAATACTCTGCACAAGTTAGTGCGACTTTTGGTGTTAGAATTCTTTCAACTGATGCATCATTTGATAAATTTTGAAACATTACAACTTTTGATAAAACTCCATTTTCTTCAAAACTTTTCCTATAAAACTCTGCTGTTTCAAACTCTGCACCCATTAAGCCAAATACAATTGCAAATTTATCTCCATCTGTAATATTAGACTGTCTAATTATTCTTTCTGCAAGCTCATTATGATTAAGCCCACTTCCTGAAAAAATGGGAATTTTTTGTCCACGAATTATTGTCATCAAACCATCTATAGCAGAAATCCCTGTGTGTATATAATTTCTAGGGTATTTTCTTGCAATTGGGTTAATTGGGTTTGAATTAATATCTCTTTTTATTCTTGCATTAATTTCACCTAGACCGTCAATAGGATTTCCTGCACCATCAAAAATCCTACCAAGCATTAAAGGTGAAAGCTTAAGTTTTAACGGCTCACCCAAAAATTCTGTTTGAACATTTTTAATATTTATATCATCTGTTCCTTTAT
>DOYA01000166.1 GCA_003518755.1 Clostridiales bacterium
TGTGCAGAATAATTATAAATTAAGGAACGAATTTGAGATATTTAATAAAAAGGTTTATTAAAATATTGACAAATTCGTTTTTTGTGTTTTTCAAAAAAGTACCCGGTCCTAAATTGAAAATAGTATAAAAAATTATAAATTACATATAATAAGGTATATTACGAAAAAAATACTTAATGGTAAAAAATTCGTAATATAATAAGAAACAAAATATTGACTTTAGTTTGCTACTATAGTATAATGATTACGAAAAAACGACAAAAACGGAAAATATTCGTAATGGAGGTTTGTATGGAAATAAATAGAGATTATTATTTAAATCAACTTATAGAGGGGATAGATAATGGTTTAGTAAAAATAGTAACAGGAATACGAAGATGTGGCAAATCTTATTTATTAGACCCAATATTTACAACCTATTTACTTGAACATGGAATAAAAGAAGATCATATTATAAAATTAGATTTAGATGAAAGAGATAATTATATATATCATAACCCAGATAAATTAAATAAATATGTAAAAGATAAAATTATTGATAAAGATAAATACTATATTATTTTAGATGAAGTACAAAAAGTGGAGGAATTTGAATCAGTATTAATTGGATTTCTACATATGAAGAATACGGAGGTGTATGTTACAGGAAGTAATTCGAAGTTCTTATCCTCTGATATTATAACAGAATTTAGAGGTAGAGGATGGGAAATCAAATTATACCCATTATCGTTTAGTGAATTTTATTCAATATATAATGGTTCTGAAGAAAAGGCAATAAATGAGTATTATACTTATGGAGGATTACCATTAGCAGTACTTGCAAAATCAGAAGAGGGGAAAATAAATTATTTAAAAGCACAAAAAGACAATGTTTATATTAATGACATAGTTGAAAGAAACAAAGTGCAAAATAAAGAAGAATTAGAGATGCTTGTTCAAATAATAGGATCTGATATAGGTTCACTTACTAATCCACTAAAACTTTCAAATTGTTTTAAAGAAAGAAATAGTACATCTACAATGACAGACAAAACAATTTATAATTATTTAGGATATTTACAAGATGCTTTTATAATAGAAAAAGCCAGAAGATTTGATGTTAGAGGTAAAAAATTTATTGAAACTCCACAAAAATATTATTTTACAGATATGGGAATAAGAAATTCTTTTCTAGATTTTAGACAGAGTGAGGAACAATCGCATATAATGGAAAATGTGATATATTTAGAATTAAAGAAAAGAGGTTATAATGTTGATGTAGGCTCAGTTGAAATTAGAGAAGGAAATAAGAAAAAGCAATTAGAGGTAGATTTTATTGCTAATAAAGGAAACAATAAAATTTATATACAATCAGCCTTAGAGATGAAGACAAAAGAAAAAGTTGAGCAAGAACAAAAATCGTTATTAAATATTAATGATTTCTTTAAAAAAATAATTATAGTGGGGGAAAATATTAATAAATCCAGATTTGAAAATGGAATAATAATTATGAGTATATATGATTTCCTTTTAGATATGGATAGTTTAAATTACTAGTTTTTCAAAAAAGTACCTGGTCCTAAATTGAAAAAATACAAAATTTGACATTTTTATAAAATTTTATAATCTTAGAGTATCAGTGTTTTGATAGTGTTTCAAGCACTACACATCTTGACTTTATGCGAAAAATTTTGTATAATTAATATAACTATAAACTGCATTTTCACAAAGGAGAATGAAACATTATGACCAAATTAGTAATTTTTTTAATTGTACTTTTTTTTGCAAAAAAGTTGGGGTTTCTCGATATTCTATCGGGATTCATCAAAGGGGTATGGACGCTTGCTCTTAAGGCTTGGCCTCTTATCCCGCTCATTCCCGGACGGGTTTGGGTAGGATTAGGGGTCATCGCCGCGGGCCTCATCGCATGCCTGCTTCTTAGTGGGCCGGTAGGTGGTGTTGGCTCGGCCCTCAGTGGACAGCTGGTCCGCTGGGGTGCCCCTAGGTGGCTGGCCCACCCATCGCCTTTGGCGATAGGGGGGCTGCTGATTGTTCTGATTGTGGGCGTTCTTTACGTCCGCGGTCGTCGTCCTTGAAGTGAACAAAGGGGGTGAAATTTTGCCCCCTGACTATTTTATTATAGTGGTATAAATAAAAATGAAAAAATGAAAAAATGAATAATGAAAAATGAATAATAAAAAAGGAGGGAAAATATATGGCGGGATTTTTGGATACTGTAAAAAGAGGAGCACAAGCTTATAAGAAGGATATACAAAATCTGGGTTCTAAATCAGGCGTTCAAGCAATTACAAATGGTGCAAAAGGATTTAGAGATGATTTTCAGCGAACTAAAAATACATTAGATACCAAGGTTAACGGTGATTGGATTATAAATGTTAAAGAGACAAGTGACAAAGGAGTTTTAATTCAAACTCTTGATGATGGAAAGTATTCAATGCTTAAAGAAGATATGGGATTTACATATGGGGCAATGATTATAAAAGCTAAAGATCCTCAAAGTGAAAAAGACATATACAAAATTAGTAGAATCGGAGAAAATATAATAGAAGGTCTCATAATACCTAATAGTAAAAGTGAAAGTAGAAGTGGAAAGTGGACTTTCCATAATTGCGAATCTTCTATTCAAATGGATGTTCAATTTAATGTATTAGAAAATGGAAAACCTATAATTTTGAGTGAACAATACAAAAGTATTCAAAGAGATAGACCAAATAGTAACGAATATTTTGAATATGAATTACAGCTATATTATTGTACAGATCCAATGAGCAATTTTAGACAATTATCTGAAGCAAACTCTAACTTTTATAACATGGTTAGTAATAATCCAGTAAAGAGAATTTGTATAACTAGACATGATGGTAATAGAACAGAGCAAGATAGTATGGTTATAACTTATGATTCAAATGGAAAAATAGTTGCAATGGAAACCTCAAGTTTTGAGGGGATGCAGAGTACTGATTGGAGAGGTTATATAAATGAGGATATGGTTGAACAATTACGGAGGGGATGAAGAAATTCCTAATGACTATACTCTAAAAGATCCTGAAGTTGTATATGAACGTTTTGCTGATTATACAGGTTGGCCATTAGAAAATGGAGCATTTGAATTTTTGGGTGAGAATATTTTTGAATCTGGCATATTGGATGAACTTAAAAATCCGTATGATAATCTAGGAAATGTTTTTCAAATTGCTAAAAACTTAGAAAAATATCGTCAAAAGCAAATATTTGGTAGATAATTATAACTGTATAATTTAATAAAAAAGTCTCTAAAAACTGTTTTCACTTTTGTTTAGAACAGCTTATAGAGATTTTTTATTTATTTTATAATTAGTAGTAAAGCCCAAAAAAAGCATATTTAAAAAGATTTTTTGTAAATAATTGTTGCAAAAAATTGAAAAATATGGTATAATAAAAAATAGGAGTATTTTGCACATTTATTAAAATATACGAAAGCGAGGTATTTTATATGGGAGTATTTAGAAATATAAGAAACAAAATAACTGCAATTTTTTCAGCAATAATGATAGGTAGTGCGCCAACAGCAAAAAGAGCAGGATTGGCTGCTGGAATGGGAGCATTAGCCGTTACTCAACTGGCAGGATGTGGTGCATATGAAAATACAGAAGACCTTGGCAAAAAAATATGTGAAGATTTAGAAGAAGCAAAGAATAATTTTGAAAACGGAAAAAGTTCAAGTGCGGTTGTAACGGAATTAAGTGATTTACAAGGGTTAGATATACCAGGTATAGATGCAGATGGACTATTAAGTAGTCTCGAAGCTATGGTAAGTGCAGGAGATGAAATTCAAAGTACAATTAATGCCGAAGATAAAGATGATTTTGTTGACAGTATTTTGACAAATGAAGGTAGAGGCTGGGCTTTGGGTAAATCCGAAGGAGCATTAAATAAAAATGGCGAAAATGCTATAACAATATGTAGAAACGCATTAAGAGATCTTAATCCAGAGCTAAAAATAGGTGATGATGGGTATAATAAACTAAATCAACAGATAAGTGAAATAGACAAACAAATAGCAGATAAAGATACTAAACCTGAAAGAAAAGAAGAACTTGCTGAACAACGCAAAGGGATAGAAGAAAAAATCGCCGCATATGATGATGCAAAGAATTCATTAACTAAAGATTCAGAAAAATTTAAAACATATGCTAGAGTTAATACAATGATAAATTTTATTAATGCATATTTAGCAAGTGTACAATCGGGATTAGATAATTATAGAGATTCTTTAGGAATATTACCAAGGGCTGGGCAAGCTGTTGTTGGTATTGCAGGAAAAGGAACCGAAGCATCTGTAGAAGATGTTGGAGAAGCTGCTGTTGATATTGCATCAGATGTTGCAGAAGGGGTTGCCTATGGTGTAACATCAGTGGTTGAGGCTGCCAAAGATGGTGCTGAAGAGGCAATAAATGATTATGACAAAGAAGCCTCAACACTTTCAGATGGAACCTATGTTAATGTAGATGATAGCGCATTTTTAGATATGGAAGCAGCAACAATAAATGTAAAAATTGGAAAATGGCTTAAAATAAAGGACCCTGACCACCCTGGTCAATTTCATTTTTATGAAAATCCTAATTATAACGGAGACTATGAGACTGATTATGCTAAAGCATTAGAAGAATGGAAAAGTGAAAGGTAAAATAAAAATTTATATAAATTGTTGACAAAAATTTAGAGAATAACTATAATAGATTTAAGGAGTTTAAATGTAATTACAAAAAGAATGGAGTTGATAAATATGATAGATAAAAATAATATATTAAAAATATTTATTGTATTTTTCATAGTCAATTTGTTCTATTTTGCAATGTACAGTACATATGCTATTACATTAATTGTAACTGAATCTAAAATCACTCTAGAGGAAGGTGGAATTACGAGTACAACAGTTATTCTAGATGACCCAAGTATCGGGACTGATCTTGGATATACGTTTATGAATATTGGTGCAAATGAGACAAAAGGAGATGCTAGTGTTTCAATAGGTAGTCCATATCAAGAATCAGGGAAGATAAAGTGGGATGTTGGTATTAAGGGAATAACCAAAGGTAAAGTTAAAATAATGTTCTCAGTAGGAAATGAATTTACCCCATCTGTCACAGTTACAATAAATGACAAAAACAGTGCTAGCGGCTCAAGTGGCTCAACCAATACAGTTAAAATAAATACTAATGTTCTCAGAGAAGACTTGGGAGAAGAATTTGATCCTAATAGTGAAATTGGTGGATATAATGTTTCTCAACCAATTATTAAAGTTATAATACCTGTTGTGAGTAGAGCATTATCAATATTACAAATTATTGGTGCAATTGTTCTAGTAATATCACTTGCTATTGCTGGATTTAATGGTGTACTTGGAGCTGGAGATGGTTTTGCAGAAGATTTAGGATTAAATGTTAGTACATCTGTCAACGAATATGGTAATAAAGTTGAAGGAGTACAAAATTTAACACAAGGATCATTAAGTAAAATAATAAGAAGAGCACTAATAGGTTCTCTTATACTAGAATCAAGTTTAACTATTGTTAGAATTGTATTTGCAATTTGTACAAATTTATAAAGAAGGTGATGATTATGGCAAATAAAATAATAAAAACATTTATCTTAATGATATTAGCCTTATTTATATTTTTACAAATAACAGTTTATGCAGATAATCATGATGTATATCACGGAATAGAAGAAGGAAAAGAAGAATCAACATGGATAAATGATGCATTTGCTGCAGCAAGAGCTTTTTTATCACAAGAAGAAACTGAAGTTCCAGAACAGGTTGGAACACTTTTTAAAATTGCCAAAATGACAATTAGGGGAATAAATAGAGCTCTGTGGGTTTTACTTGGTGGAATTTCTGCAATATCACTTTCAATAGTTGGTATAAGGTATATGCTAGGAATCAACAGCTCTTCTGAAAGAGGTGCCGCAAAAGAAGCCCTACATAAAACAATTAAAGGTATGATATATGGATTTTCTGCAATGTTAATATTTAATATAGTAATGATTTTTGTAAGATTAATTATTTATTCATTATAAAATAATACTTGATTTTAAATTTATTTATATATATAATAAAAAATAAAGGAGGAAAAAATTATGAAAACATTTAGTAAAGTTTTATTAGTTTTAATAATTGCAATTTGTATGGTAACTTTCTTATCATATAGCATCTCATTTGCTGATAATGCTGTTACATCAAAGCAAGCTTTAGAAGAGATTAAAGACAATCAAGCAGTAACAGGAACAGGAGGATTAACAAATATGGCAGGAAAGATAGTTTCTTTCCTACAAGTTGCATCTGGAATCGCAGCTGTTATTATGATTGCTATTACAGGTTTCAGATATGTAATTGAAACACCTGAAGTTAAGGGAGAACTTAAGAAAAACATGTTCCCTATTATAGTTGGTATTGTACTAGTATTTTTCGCAGTATCAATTGCTAAATTCTTCTTAGGAATGTTTAATGGAGAGTAATAGTTTTTATTACAATTTAGTTACAAAAATATTACAAGAGTATTAAAAATACAATTTTTGATAAAAAAATATCGAAAATTGTATTTTTTTTCTTGTTTTTATGTTATAATAAAAATGTATGAATATATTCGAAAGGATGGTGTGGTTATGGCAGGAGGACCATATAATATACCTAGAAATACCAAAGGAGAAGGTAGATTTTTTTATGTGTTTACTACAAAAGCATTAATAGGAACAGTAATATGTGGTGTTATAGGAGATCTATTTATATATGCTATTATACTACTTATAAGTTTGTCTGGAGCTAGAATTAATACAGGAATATGGATGTTAATAGGTTTTATTATATTTGGCTTTATTGGATTTGCTATCACATCATTTAAAATCCCAGAATCAAACAACTTTGAAATTACTAGAAAAGCTGGAGGAGAATACATATATAGTATATTACTTAGATATTTAAAATTTGTTAGAAGAAAAAACAGAATATATACTTTTTTTACGGAGGAAAAGAAAGATGGACGATAAAATGATTACATATTTAGCATTATTAGCAGGAGCAATATTTTTCTTTATAATTGTTTTAATAATTGCTTTATTTGCTATTAGATTAAAAGAAAAAAGAGAAGAAGAAAGATTAAAAGAGCAAGAAAATCAAGCAAATCTTGTTACAAAACCCAAAAAAAACTATACACAAGAATCAATTATAGACTTTATGGAATTTGAAAAAATTGAAGATAATATGATAATACAAAAAAACGGAAAGTTTTTAATGGTTGTTGAATGTCAAGGAATTAATTATGACTTAATGTCAGAAATGGAAAAGGTTTCTGTTGAACAAGGTTTTATTAGTTTTTTAAATACTTTGAGATATCCTATACAAATATACATACAAACAAGAACAATTAACCTAGAAAGAAGTATACAAGGATATAAAAGAAAATTAAATGAGATAAAAAGTAAATATTCTATTGCTAAAACAGAATATGAGAATAAAGTAAAGAATAAAAATGTATCAAAGGAAGATGTTGATAGAGCAAAATATGAATTAGTAAAACAAAAAAACCTAAAGGATTATACAGAAGATATAATTAGAGATATAGAAAGACAAAGTTTGAATCAAAGTATATTAAGCAAAAAATACTTTGTAATTATTTCATGCTATAGGTCTGAACTTGTATCTGGAGACTTTGATAAAACAGAAGTAGAAAATATGGCATTTTCTGAATTATATACTAGAGCAAGAAGTGTTATTAATTCTCTATTTTCTTGTCAAGTTACAGGTAGAGTTTTAACATCTGAAGAACTTACAGAACTATTATATGTTGCATATAATAGAGATGAAGCAGATTTATTCTGGATGGATAAAGTTAGACAAGCTGGTTTTGATGAATTATATTCAACTGCCCCAGATGTAATGGATAAGAAAATAAAGCTTTTAAATAAACAAATAGAAGAAAAATCAATTCAGCTTGCAAATGAAAAAATAGAAATGGCAAGAAGTGAAAAAGATATAGAATATGCAGAAAAAGAGAAAAATGCACAAAAGCTTATTAATAAAAAGGCAAAAGAACTCATAAAAAAACATAAAAGATATGTAGGAGAGGAAACTGCTAGAAAGGCTATTGAAAAGATAGATGAGGATGAAGCTGGAAATAATCCTAAAAATAATTCACAAGAAGATAAATTTAAGGAGGAAATAAATAATGGCATTATTCAAGAAAAAGCAAAAAGAGGTAGACCAAGAAAGAAATAAAGAAGAAGAATATAAGGTATTACATAAAAAAACTATAAAAGAAATTATTGCACCAGCTGGAATTGATGCATCAAAACTTGACCATATGGAAATAGTTTCAAATGTTACAAGATATGCGAGAAGCTTTTATGTCTCTGGGCTTCCAAGGTCTTGCATATTTCCTGAATTATTTAGGAGTTTATATATGTTTGGAGATATAAATACTTCTCTCTATATATATCCTATTTCAGAAGAAGCTTCTCAAAAAGACTTAAACAAAACCATTGTAGAGCTTGAAACTGAAAGAATTATGGCAAGTGATAAAGGTAATATTAATAGGGAAAGTGATGTTTCACAAAAAAGGTATGAAACAGAGATATTAAGAGACCAAATTGCAGCAGGTTTTAATAAATTATATGAAGCTACAATAGTATCTACATTATTTGCGTATACCTTGCAAGATCTTGATAGATTAACAAAGCTTCTTGCAAACGAGATGTCTAAATCATTAGTTAGTATAAAAAGTGCATGGGCTATGCAAGAAGATGCATTTAAAGCTTGTTTACCACTAATGGAAGATAAAATAGATAAAAAGCAAATTTTTGATAGGCCATCTATGGGAACTGTTTTTCCGTTTTTAACATCAGAAGTTGGACATCCAACAGGAGTTCCATTGGGAATAAATAAGCAAACAGGAGAACCAATTTTATTTGACAATTTCCATCAATCACTTACAAACTATAATATGGTTATATTTGCAAAATCTGGTGCAGGTAAATCTGTTACCATGAAAACATTAATATCAAGATCCTCTGTGCTTATGGGAATAGAGAGTTTGGCTTTAGATGCAGAAGGTGAATATTATGCAGTCGCAGAAGCATTAGGTGGAATTAACATCATAGTTAGTCCTACATCTAATACAATTATAAATGTTTTTGATGTTGAGATAGAAAGAGCAAAAGATGCCATTACAGGTAGAGAAATGGAAACACTAAATATAGAAAACAAAATTGAAGATGTTACTCAAGCTTTGATGACTATGGCAAAAGGAAGTACAAAAACAGAACAAGTAAATGAAATTACAAAACAAATAATATCAGAGTCTGTAGCTGCAGAGTATGCTGCAAAAGGTATAACATCTGATCCATTGAGTTTATATGAAAATGAAAGAAAAGTTGGATCATTTGGAAGAAAGAAAAAATTGATGCCAACAATTGGATCTTGGTATAAGAGATTAGAGTTACTATCTAAAAGGAATACGAATGATGATTATAGATATCATTATAGTTATTTATTAAAAGTTATGAAACAATACATAAGAGAATTTGGTGGACAAATGGCATATTTTGATGGACAGTCTTCATTTGAATTGATGGATGGAGCACCATTTATAAATATAGATATTTCTCAACTAGAAGAAAGATTTGCAAGACCTTTAGCGCAACAAATACTTCTATCATGGATTTGGGAAAAATTTGTTAAGAAAAACAGTGAAGATAGAAAAAAAGCTAAACAAAAAAGGGTTATTGTTGATGAGGCATGGATGTTACTTCCATTTCCAGAAGCAGTTGATTTCTTAAATAAAATGGCAAGACGTGCCAGAAAAAGAAATGTTTCTTTAGCAATTATTTCCCAAAGATTCCAAGACTTTTACGAAAAACCTGAAGCACAAGCAGTATTAACATCTTCAGATACAAAACTATTTTTAGCACAGGATAAATCTGAAATTGCTTTATTACAAGAAGTATTTAAATTAAGTTCAGGAGAAGCATCATATTTAGTTACATGTACCAGAGGAGAAGGTTTGCTAAAGGTTGGAAGTGAAACCGCAATTTTACAAATTACACCAACAGAAAGAGAATTCCAATTTGTTGAAACAAACTTGAATAAATTAGCACAGGCCAGTAAATAAACGTAGTACATATAGCATATTAAAAACTAATTAATAAAATATACAGATTTATATTAAATAATTAATAATTCAATGAAAGGAAATAGAAATAATGAAAAAACATTTAAAATTAAAACAAATATTTATTATATACATTATTCTAATGATATTATTTCTATTTCCTAAAAATATGGTATATGCTGATGATGCACAAGAAAGTACAGAAGAAGAAATGCATGCATCAAATCTTGCAAAATTTATTATAGAGCCACTTGGAGATTTAATAAACAGAGGAATAAATACAATATCTGGAGAATTAACTGAAAATGAGGCAGCAGTTACTTTATATAAAACAGATGAAATTAATGCAAGTTACAAATTTAGAAGCGATATTAATGTAAAAAATGAGCCGGATAATACTAAAACAACTACAGATGAACTGAAAAAAATAACAATTTCAAATTCTGTTTATAATCAATATGGGGTATTAGAGCAAATATATACAACAGATACAAAAATACCAGTTCTTCCACTAGATGCATATACATTAACTGCTGGAAAAGCACCAATTTTAGATATTAATTTCTGGAAATTAGAAGAAACAAATACTAATAAAATCTGGAATTATATTAAAAATTTAGTTATGATGATAGCACACATTGTCTTGTATTTATCAGTAGCATTGATTTTTACAATGATAATATGGAGAAGTATCCTATTTGTATATTCAACAATGGTTTCAAAACCTGAAAAAGCAGAAGAATCTAAAAAAATAATAGACAATTTATTTATAGCAGTTTTAATGGTAGCAGGAGTGTATATATTAATGGCTGGTTGTTCAATGCTATATGACACAGTACTACAACTTATTACTGATAACAATAATACATATCCTATTAGAGCTGTTGTAACTGATGTATATTCATTTAATACAACTCTAATTGGTTTAATGAGATATAGAACTCTTACAAATAATGTTTGGCATGAGTTGGGTTGGTCAATAGGATACTTAATTATATCTTTCTTAGATTTAATTTATTTTTTATTAATGTTTGCTAGGATGATTATTTTAGGGTTATTATCAATTACAGCACCTTTGACAGCTGTAATGAAAATGAGTGGAAATAGCGAGGGAAAAGGTGTATTACAGTTATTTCAATTTAATAATTGGATTAAAATATATTTACGTTTTACATATATACCTCTTATAATTGCTCTTGTTTCACGTATTATGATTGGCTTAATAAGTTAAGGAGAAAAATGTGAAAAAAAATGTAAGTAGAGTCTTAGTTTTTGTAATATTGTTTTTACTATTTCAAACTGGGTGTGTAAATGCTGATATTGGAAAAGAAAGCTCACAGGCCAGTTTAATGACTGATGAATATAAAAAAAATATTACAAAAGAAGAAAAAGAATTAACAGATAATTTAACATATGCAGATGAATCACAAATACATACTGATTCTGCAATTTTATACACAAATAATAATCCGAATAAAAAAAATATAACAGTTTGTGTAAATGCAGGACATGGTACAAGTGGAGGAGAGAATGTTAGAACATATTGCCATCCAGATCATACTGCAAAGGTTACAGATGGATCTACAGCTGAAGGTGCTATTAAAGCAACTGCAGTAGCAACAGGAATGGATTTTGCTAATGGAACTCCAGAAAGAGAAGCTACATTAAAAGAAGCATTAATATTTAAAGATTTGTTGCTTCATAATGGCTATAATGTTCTTATGATAAGAGAGAGTGATGACATTCAACTTGATAATATAGCAAGAACTGTTCTTGCAAATTCTTATGCTAATTGCCATATAGCAATACATTGGGATTCTACCGATTGGGATAAAGGTGCATATTATATGGCTGTTCCACAAATTGATTCATATTTAGCTATGGAGCCAGTAGCATCTACATGGCAAAAAAGTGATAAATTAGGAGATAAACTTATTGAAGGACTAAGAGAACAAGGTGTTAAAATTTTTGAAAATGGTTCAATGCAAATGGACTTAACACAAACTTCATATTCATCAGTACCAAGTATTGATATAGAATTAGGAGATAAAACTTCAGATATATCTGAAGAGAATTTAGTTAAACTAGCTGGTGGATTATTATTAGGAGTATCAAAATATTATGATGAAAATGATATTACACTTCCAAGTGGAGGTGGTTCATCAAGTGGTTCAAGCACTCAAGAAAAAGATAAAGATTCTTTAATTGAAAAAGGAATTAATGGTATTAAACAAGAAATTTTAGAATTTGTTGATTTTATATTAGGATGTATTGATGTTTTACAAAATATTTTAGATAGACTTATTACTTCTGATTTAGGAACAACAAAAGATGCAACAATTCTTTATTTATCAGGAGATATTAAATCTAACCAAAAAATTAATAACTATGTTGATTTTAAAAGCGAGACTATAGAAAAGCCAGATTTTACAATAGATGGAACTGATGAAGGATATACTTCTTCAACACTAATTCCATTTATTCCGGTTGATGTATATAGTGTAGCATCTAACAGTGTTAGTAATTTAGATATTAATTTTCTAACTGGAAGAAATAATACAAAAGAACATCCAAAAGATTCTATATGGTCAAATATAACCAAATTGATTAATAATGTTATTCATATAGTTATTTACTTGTCAGCTGCATTTTTGCTTTTCTCTTTAATATGGCATGGTATAAATGTAGTAATAAATGCGATGGCTCCAGAGAGAAAAGCTCAGCATATGGGGGGATTAATAGATTTTGTAAAAGCAATGCTTATGTTTGTTGGATGTATAATAATTATGGCATTATGTATTTTCTTATCCGATCAGTTAATTAGTATTATAGGACTAAAAAAGGTTCCGAAATTACCTTATACAGTAAGTGTTGAAACAGCAAAATATAGTTTTAACACAAATTTAACAGGTTATGTAAGATATTTATCTCAAGTAACAAATTTTGAAAAATTAGGAATCAAAATTCTTTATACTTTTGAGTATTTAGGATTAGTTATTGCAAATACTGCAGTTGTAATAACAATGGTTTTGAGAATTATATGGATAATTTTCTTGTCAATTATAGGACCAATAATTGCAGCAGCATATGGCTTACAATTTAAGAAAGTAATGGGATTAAACTATAAAGATTGGATTATAAAATATTTAAAATGGTCTACTATACCAGTTTTTATAGCATTAGGATATTCAATAATTACAAAAGTATTCTAATAGAAAAGGAGGTGTGAAGTGAAAAAGAAAGTTTGTATAGGTTTGCTGATTATATTGTTATTATTTGGATTAACAAACCAAGTTTTTGCAGGACATATAGAAAACCTTGATATTCCAATATTTCATAATGACGAATGGGGAACTAGCGGGAAAGGTGATGTAGGGACTAAGTTTTATCAATTTAAGAAAGATATTAGTACAAATAAATCTTTAAAAGATAGTAATGGCAAGTTCATAGAGCTTGAAGCGAACGACTTTATTTTGGATATTTTAAAACAGCAGTATGGCTATACTGGTGAAATTAAGTCAGAAATATTAATAGAAACAAATATTACTATTACGAGCACACCACTTGAAATTTTTGGAAATAAAATTGGTGATAAATATGATGTTTACATAGGAAAGGATTATAAAAAAGACAAAAGTAAATTTGGAGGGGTAATAAAAAATTTAAAATTAGATGAATTAAAATCTAAACTAGGATATTCTGGAAAAGACCCAAAAAAAGGCACTCAATGGAAAGTAAAAATTAAAGTAAAATGCCCCACAGAATTTAGATATGGACAGTATACAATTCAAAATGATGGTAACTATCATGTCAATGTTGATCTTACTGGAGTAGAGTTATGGTCTAAACCTGATATGGATTCAATAGGTGAAGCAGTTTTAAATAATGCCACAGATGTAACCTTTGAAAGTACTAAACTTGAAGAAGATTTAATTGAGGATGCTAAAGACTTTGTATTAGATAAGATTTCAGAGCTTTTTGGAAAGCTATTTATGCTTTTGTTAGATTTTTTTAGAACTATACCTGATGCTATACAAATGGGAATAAATACAATTGTTAAAATTGATACAGTTGAAGAACAAAAGGTAAATGCAGAGCCAGATGAAATAACAGTTCCAGTTAAAACAATTCAAGCAGATAGTAAAAAGAATGAAAGAGCACAACTTACAACAGGTGATAAGAATAAGGGAGATTCTGACAAACAATTAATCAAGGGAGTTGACGCAAAAAGTGCAAATTTAACAAAAGAAACTGAAATACCAACTATTCCATTGGATATGTATAATATTGTATATGGTAAAATAGATTTTTTAGATGTAAATTTCTTTAATGTTGACACATCAAAACACCAAGAAGGAACTTATTGGATGTTTTTAAGAAAAGTTTTTTCTGCTGCACTTCACATAATGATATATTTATCAATAGCATTTCTAATTATAACTTTAATTATACATGGAATTATGATGGTAAAAGGCACAATGATACCTGAAAAGAAAAAAGAGCAATTAGATGGGTTAAAACATTTTGTATTGGCTTTGATCATGTTGGTAGGATCAGTGTTGATTATGAATTTATGTATATATGGTGTAAATTTCTTTACAAGTTATTTTGGAAATGAAGAAGTTGGAGATGCATTTATTAGGGTTAATGTTTCAGGAGGAGATACAGATTTTAGTTTTAATGCTAATTTAACAGAATTTGCAAGATTTATGACTCAAATTAATACAGTAAAAAAAATAAATGAGAAATTAATGTATGTTATTATATATATTTTTTTAGTTGGTGCAAATTTAGTAACATTGGGAACAATGATAGTTAGAAGTATTATGATTATAATTTTATCTGTTCAAGGTCCAATTGTAGCAACAGCATATTCTATAGATAAAAAAGTATTTAATATGTCTTATTCAGATTGGGTAAAAAAATATCTTAAATGGACATCTGTACAATTAGTTTTGATGCTTGGATATAGATTAATCGTTACATTGGGAAGACTCTAGTTTAAAAGACCTTGATTTAATGTATAAATTTTAGATTAGAAGAGAAAGGAAGGTATTACTATATGTTTTTTATGACTTTTGCAATATCATTTTTGTCTGTTCTTGGTTTAGCATTTGTTGCAGATTCTTTTAGAAAAGACATTGCAATTAGCTTTGGAGGGCAAACAAAAACAAATGCATTATCTGATGGAAGCGGAGGTAAAGCTCAAACATTAAAAGATAAACCACGTGCATTTAATCCATTAGGAGCAATTGCAAGTGCAGTTGGAATCGGTGCTGGAGCAGCAGGAATTGCAGCTGGAGCAGCTACAAAAATATTACCAACAGCAGCAGGTTTGGCTTTTAAAGGAGCAAAACTTGGAGTAAATGCAGCTAAAATGGCAGGAGGAGGATTGGCAGCTGGCGCAGAAGCTTTAAATAAAGCCACAGGTCTTAGTAGAAAAATTTCAGGTTTTGTTAAGCCAATAGGTCAAAAAGTAAGATTTAAAGCAAATAGTGTAACAGGATTTTTAAAAGATCAATTAGAAACAGAAGGTGATAGATTAAGAAATAGATTTAGAGAAAATAAGCAAATTATTTCAAATAATTTACCATCAGGTTTTAAGAGAGGAATTAAAGGAATTAATAATGGAATAAAAGCAGGTGCAAAATTTACAAGAGATAAAGCAAAAGCAAGCTTGGAAGAAATGAAAGCAAATAGAGAAGAATGGAATAAAACAAAAAGAGAAATGGCAAGAAACTTTAAGAGAAGAAGAGAAATGATTACATCTGCATTGCAAGATACAAGTGGATATAAGGTGTTTAGAGAAGGCTTAGATGGATTTAAGCGTGAAATTTTTGGACCTGCAAATTTGCCTAAAAAGTCAGTATTTCATGCACAATATGGTGCAAATAATTCAACTCCACAAGAGCGAGAAGATTCTAATAAGTTTATGAATTATACTCAAATGAGAGATTTTTTATTAAATAGTAAATATGCAAAAGCTGCTCTTACTCAAAATGAAATTGAAGGTTTAAGACAAAAGATGGAAGCAGATTATCAAAAGCACGGAGATAATATGAGATATTCTCTTTCACCAGAATACAAAGAAAGAATTAGAAAAACTAAAGAAATGTTAAATAGTAGTTATGGTAAAAAATATCAAGAGGCATTTATGGTTGCTAATCAAGAAAATGACAAAGTGGCTATAGATACAGTAGGCAAATTCCTGGGAAAATCAGCAAATAAAAATCAATTCCATGGACTTTTGGAAAATCATATTAAAGATTTATTAGGACCTAATGCTTCAAGAACTGCTATACAAGAAAAGAGACAAGAAATATTAAATGAAATAGCAAACGATACAGATGGAGTTAGAGCACGAATGTTCTTGTCAGAAAGCGATAGAGAAAAATTAAAAAAAGAAATAGCAGAAAATCAAGACAATAATACACGTTCACATGTTCTAGCTATTAGTGCTGAATTAACAAGAGAATACAAAAATGAAAATCCATCTATATCAGATAATGATGCAAATACAAGAGTAATAAATGCTAGTGCTGAAATTATAGAAAGTCTAACAAGATTACAACAATCTATACCAAGAACTGAAGTTGTAACAAATACAACTCAAGTAGTTCAAACAGCAGGAAACACAACTAACAATACAGTTGTAAATAATACAACAATAAATAATACAGCTCATAATACAACAGGAACTACTGCGACTGCAGTTTCAGCGGCATCAACACCAGCATCAACTTCGACCTCGACTTCAACTTCAACTTCAACAGATACAAACAAGTCATCAGGTAATAATACAAATACTTCATCAGTTGAAAATGCTAGAATAGTCCATAAAACTGTTGTACAAAAAAATACTGGATCAACACCTTCAATAGATGTTAATAAATTAACAGAAGAGATTTCAAAAGGTTTAAGAGCAGGAATAACAAAAGATGTTATAAATAATGTTAATGCTGTTATATCTGGATTTATGGAGAACTTTAAAGATGGAACCCTAAAAGACTTAGAAAATACCATTAAAGAAAATGGATCAATGAGAGAGTTGTATAAACTCGTTGGAGATGGAAATGAAGTTGAAGGAAGACGTCGCTATAAGGAACTAATGAAAAGAAATGGAACTGTTGATGAGTTATATGGTATGATAAAAAAAGAACAAGAATATGAGCCAATAACAGAGTATAAACCAAATAAAAGAGGTAGAAAAAAACAAAATAAAAAGGCTACATTTGATGATGCAGCAAACTATTAAGGAGAACTAATATGAGCGAACTATTGAAATGGTGGAAAAGAATAAAGTGGATAAGAAGAATAATAGCTATTGCTTCTATAGTAACAACAGTTGTTTCGGTGTATTTATGGTTTTCTGATATTACAGTTTATGCAGATGTTAGAAAGCAAGAAGAAGTTGGGATTACATCAGAGCTTTCAGATGGGTCAACAGCACCTTCTGGGAGTGTACAAGCTCTATTAGAATCTTGTGAAAAAATTGCAAAATATATGCATGATCATACGTATACATATGATAGTACTGCATCAAGAACTCCAGATAAATATGATGGACCAGGAGATGGTTCATGTTGTGCAGCTTATGTTTGTTGGTGTTTACATGATGCAAATATTATTCAGGGACAAGAACACTATTGCAATGTTCATGCAAGGCATGAGGATCAAAATTTTACAGCTGATCATATTCCTGATGATGGTGTATGGAAATTATTACATGAAGATCCAAATTGGCAAAAGTTTGTAGCAAAAAGTGTAGATGAATTAAAACCAGGAGATGTACAAATATATAAAACTGGGACTTCACATACCAATATTTATGCAGGAGATGGTTTATATTGGGATGCAGGTGATTCAAGGTCACAATCAGGAGCATTTGTTGGGGAAACTAGAACCTCTAGTTATGTAATTGGAGGGGACAATGGATATACATGTTCATATAGACATATATCGATGCGGAAGAGTATAGGAGAAAATCTAATGGATAATAGAAAAAACAAATTGAAAAAAGTTTTATTGTTTTTGATATTTTTCTTTTCTATAATTATTGTAGTTATAAGTTGTTATTTACTTATGAACAAAAATGATAAAACAAATCCAATAAATACATATAATGATAATAATTTAATTGACACAGACAATAAAATAGAAGAAAATAATATTAATACAAACAATACAAAATCAAGTGATAATAGTAGTATTATTCAAAAAGCTGATCCAGGAGACCCAGACCCTTGGGGTGAAAGTATTCCAGTTACAGAAGAAAATCTAAAACTTAAAGATTCAACTGATTCATATTCATATTTTCTTACTAAACAATGTCTAACATCATTTTATTCTTCAAAACAAAATGCTTACAATGTTTTACCAAATGAATTAAAACAATATGATATTTCTAGTTTTTATGGAAGAATAGAAGATGCAAGTTTTTGTATAGATGATATATATTGTGCAAATGCAAGCTTAAGTAAAGATATTTTTGTTGTATATTACAGGCTAGAAATAGGGAATGGAAATTATAGTAATTTATGCAGTATTGTAAAAATAGATAAAAAAAATCTATCTTTTGCTATATATCCTTTTGAATATTTAAAATTAAAAAATATATCTACTTTAAATGAAAATGATATGATACCGATAGATATAATAAATTTAGATTATATAGATAAAACAGAATATAATCATTATAGAATAGATGATATCAGTACAACAGAAGTAGCCTGTATTAGAGAAGTTTTTGAAAGGTGCAGATTTGACTACGATTTTGATAAAAATCATTTATATTCATGTTTGAATGAAGATTACAAAAATCAAAAATTTGAAAATTTTGATAGTTTTATTAATTACTTAAATACTTCAAATATATTAAAAGGTAGTGTTGAAAAATTTCAAGTGGAAAAAATGAATGGTTATACACAATATGTAGTTTTTGGAAGTTATGATAATTGTTATATAGTAAATTATTTTAATATTATGAGTTATGATTTATTATTAGATAATTATACAATTTATGCACAAAACTATTTAAATGAATATTATTCAAATTTCCCTAATGTACAAGCAAAATATTGTATAGATAGAGTTAGAAAAGCTATTAATGATAAAAATTATAAATTTGTATATGAAAAACTTGATTTAGTATATAAAAATAGTAACTTTATAGACTATAATAGTTTTGAAAGTTATATAAAACAAATTTTTTACGAAAAAAATTCATTTGAATTGTTAAATTTTAAGAAATTATCAAGTAATATTTTTGAATATACAGTAAGAATTACAGATGAAACTGGAAAAAGTCTTTCATATAGACAATTGAATATGACAGTAACTTTAAAAAATGATGCAGATTTTGTAATAAGTATTACGCAATAAAATATGTGATATGAATTAGGAGAAAAAATGAAAAAAAATTTAAAAATTTTCTTATTGATTATTATCATTTTAATTTATATGTTTAGTAATCAAGAGGTATATTCATTTAAAGACAAAGTATTGTATGATGCAAAGAGTAGACCACATACAGAGACAGTACCAGAAGCTGGAGATGTTATTGAGGTTCCAGCAGAAGTAGATCAAACAGGGGCCGATTGTGCTGGAACTGGAATTATTAGAGGTTATATAAAAGAAAAATGGGATGGATCTAAAGATGAAAATGGATGGTGTTATTTAAATGTTGCTGGAGTAAACAGATATATGGTGGCATTAGCACCATTATACGGAGAAGATGGGGATTTCGTAGATATTTATATTACCAACAATGGAGTAAGTACAGTTTATCCATGTATAATAGTAGATTCTAAAGATGTTTGGCAAGCTTTTGAAAACGAATATCCGTATGAATATAATGGAAAAAAATATGGCCACTTATCAAATGAATCAGGAAAATGTAAAATTGTTGAAATAATTCTTGATCCATATGTTATTCCGCAAGATTTGGTCAATAGTTTAAGTGGAGTTACAAAAATTGTAAATGGTGGGAATATTCAAGAACATCCAGATGGACCTGTTGGTTTAGATGGAAATTATGGAAGTAGTTCATCAAATAGTAATGGCTCAGTTTCTTTTTCTAAAAAATTGGGACAATTATGTAGAAGGGGTTGGATAGCTGTGGTAACTTTATTTGAAAATGATAGTACAGGAAATAATGCTAGCACAGTTATGATTACCTTATAGGAGGAAATGATGATGAGAAATAAAAAGATAATTATAGCATTAATTGCTTTATTAATAAGTCTTTTTATTGTTATACTTATAATAATATTTAATATTATCAAAAAAAATAAAGAAATATATAAAGAGAATAACTTATTACAAAATGAAAATATTGTTAACCAAGACTATGATCAAAATGTTTACTATGAAGAAAATGGAGTAGTTTATTCTTCAAGTGGAGAACCAAGAGATGGAATAGATTTTGAATTAGAAGGTATTCCAGATGAAGTATTTAGTTTTATTAAAGACCAAAATGCATTTTATGCAACAATGAATACATACGCATTTGCTTATGGTTTCTATAAAAAAGCAAATATTGCAACATATAATAGATATGAATATCAAAAAGAATCAAACAGGTTAGCTATCGAGTTTATTTTAAATGATGATGTAAAAACAACTTTTGTAGCAATTGTAAATTTAAAAGATGAAACAATAGAAATAATTAATAGATAAAAATTATTATATAATATGGAGGGAAGTGAAAAAAATGAAACTATGTTTAAAAAATAAACTAATTATTTCAATATTTATAATTTTTATATCGTTTTTTTCACTAAATAAAAACTATTCAAAAGCATTTACAACTGAGGAATTTATAAGTGCTGTAAAAAATGTTTATGAAATGGCTCATAATGGTAATTTTAAGTATGGTCACTCAACTACATTACCACCATGTGAAGATGGGATTATTTCATGTGATAGGTTAATTGCAAGAGCTTTATGGAATTTAGGAATGACTGATCAAGTTCAAGGCGGAATGACAGTAGGAAATGAAGATGAATATTTAACTTCACATGGATTTGAAAATATTATAAAAAATAACCAGTATGTTCAAAAGGGAGATACAAAGCTTTCGGAGGATGAGTATATTAAACCAGGAGATATAATCCTCTTGGATCATGGCAATGAAAAAGAAGCCCCCACACCACGTTGGCACACATTTGTAATAGTTTCATATACGTATGATAAAGAAAACAATGTAGCAATGTGTACAAAATACGATACAGGGCAACAATGGAGAATTGATTCACAACAACCTTTTTCTGTTCCTTTATTTGAATCAGGATATGAAAATAGAAATATTAGAGGAATATATAGATGGGGAGGTGGAAGTTTTGGTAATTCTTCTTCTGATGCCATCGAATATTTAAGTACTCAAATAGATATCGAAGAAGGAAAACCAGAAAAATACGATATATATATTGATGGAGAAGATTTAGATCCTGATAATGGATTAGAAATACCAGCAATACAAACATCATTAGATTATATTATATATAATAATGATGAATTATCAAATATAGATTTTTTTGACACAAATTCTTTTAGTAATAAAGCACGTCTTAAAAATGTTACGAAGTCTTTAAAACAGACATTAAAAGATAATTGGAATAAATTAAGTACAAAAGTAAAAAGCACATACAAAATTTTATTATATATAGCTTTAGGAACTATGGGAACCGCTTTAATAGTAATAGGTTTGCTAATAGTAAAAGGTGCAATATTTAAAGATACTATTACAAGCTTGATGAAAAAAAACATGGGTGTAACTGATGATAAGCTACCAAATGAGTATTATCAGAAAAAATTTACTAATCAGTGGATTTTCACTTTGTTAACATTGATATTAATAATTATAGTTATTATTTTAACTATCTCATCTACAGGAGCTATATCAAAATTAACAAGTACATATAATGAGAAAGATAAATTATTAGATTCTGTTAAAGTATATGCAAAAGCAGAAGTTAATTCAAGTTCTTCATCAACTAATGGTTTAGGAACTAAAAAAGATATAGATGCAAATACTGTAGATAAAAATGGAAATAATTTAGTAAATAGAATGAAACCATCACTTCATGGGAATAGCATTGATAGTTTAGTTGATAGTAATGGATCAAGTAGATTGTATTTATCATATTTAACAATACCATACTATGATCTTAATGGACAGGTTCAAACAGGAGAAATGGTAGTTCATAAACAATTAGCAGATGAAGTTTTACTTATATTTCAAGAATTATATAGTATAAATTATCCAATTGAAAGAATGGAATTAGTTGATAATTATGATGCAAATGACTGGAAATCTATACAAGCTAATAATACTTCTGCGTTTAACTATAGAAATGCAAATGATGGACAAAGAGATTTGGACAATTTATCAAACCATG
>DOYA01000134.1:0-1103 GCA_003518755.1 Clostridiales bacterium
TTTCTCGACTAAAGCACGAAAAAAGATATACAATACCGCCGTTGCTACTCTACAAAAGTAGATTTGGCGGATTGATACAATAAGATTTTATTCTGATTCTTTATTAGGAATTATTTCTTTAAGAATATTTTCAATCCTAGCCCCATATTCCATAGAATCATCTATCTCAAATCTAAGTTCAGGAGTATATCTTAAATTCACTCTTTTTGCAAGCTCAGTTCTCATAAAACCAGATGCACTTTTTAGCCCATCTAATGTTTCTTTAACATTTTTGCAATTTAATAAACTAATATAAACTCTTGCATATCTTAAATCAGGAGAAGTCTTAACTTTTGTAACACTTATCATTCCTGTAATATGTGGATTTTTTAAATCAGTATCAATAATAATACTAAGCTCTTTTCTAAGCTCTTCATTTATTTTATCCATACGATTTGAATTCTTTCTAGTTATCATCTCTTAATCTCCTTCATAATAAATGCCTCAATAATATCCCCCTCTTTGATGTCATTGAATTTATCAAGTTGTACACCACACTCATAATCTTTAGCAACTTCTTTAACATCATCTTTGAAACGCTTTAGAGATACAAGTTTACCTTCATGAATAACTACATCATCACGCAAAACTCTAACACCAGCATTTCTTTCAATTTTACCTGTAAGAACCATAGCTCCTCCAACAGTACCAACATTAGAAATTTTAAATATTTGTCTAATTTCAGCTGTTCCTAATAGCTCTTCTTCAAATTTAGGATCTAACATTCCTTTCATAGCTGATTCAACATCTTCAATTGCTTGGTAAATAACTGAATATTGTTTAATTTGAACTTCATCTTTTTCTGCTTCTTGTTTTGCACCTGCAACTGGTCTTACATTAAATGCTATAATTATTGCATTTGAAACTTTTGCTAAGGTTACATCAGATTCAGTTACAGCTCCTGCTGCTGCATGAATAACTTTAACTCTAACTTCTTCGTTAGTTAATTTTTCAAGCGATTGTTTTAAAGCTTCTACTGAACCTTGAACATCAGCTTTAACTATTAAGTTAAGTTGTTTTAATTTACCTTCTTCCATTTGACCAAATAAATTATCTAGTGTTAC
>DOYA01000134.1:1218-4141 GCA_003518755.1 Clostridiales bacterium
TGTTTTGCCATTTTTTCATCTTTAACTTCATAGAAAATATCTCCAGCTTGTGGTACTTCAGTAAGTCCCATAACTTCAACAGGTGTAGATGGTCCAGCAGATTTAACTTTCTTACCTTTATCATTTACCATAGAACGGATTCTACCAATTGATGTACCAACAACAATTGTATCACCAACATCAAGTGTTCCTCTTTGTACAAGGACAGATGCAATTGTACCTTTATTTTTATCAAGTCTTGCTTCAATTACAGCACCTTTAGCTTGTTTATTTGGATTTGCTTTAAGCTCTAATACATCAGCTTGAAGAAGAACCATCTCTAAAAGACCATCAATATTTATATTCTTCTTAGCGGAAATTTCAACAAATATTGTGTCTCCTCCCCATTCTTCAGGTACTAATTCATATTGCATTAATTCTTCTTTTACTTTTTGTGGGTTTGCGTCTGGTAAATCTATTTTGTTAATTGCAACTATTATTGGAATTCCAGCTGATTTTGCATGATTGATAGCTTCTACTGTTTGTGGCATTACACCATCATTTGCTGCAACAACTAGTATTGCAATATCAGTAATTTGAGCTCCTCTTGCTCTCATTTGTGTAAAAGCTTCATGTCCAGGTGTATCTAAAAATGTGATTTCTCTATCATTTATTTTTACTTTGTATGCACCAATTGCTTGTGTAATTCCACCCGCTTCTCCACTAATAACATTAGTTTTTCTAATAACATCTAGAAGCGAAGTTTTACCATGATCAACGTGACCCATAACAACTACTACTGGTGGACGTGCTGTTAATTCTTCTTCTTTATCTTCTGATTCATCAAATAGTACATCTTCTTCTTTGATTTCAACTTTTTTATTTGCTGTAACACCAAATTCAGAAGCAACTAGGAACGCAGTATCGAAATCTACATCATTATTAACTGTTGCCATAATACCAAGTGACATAAGCTTCATTATAACTTCACTAGCTGTTTTCTTTAATTCTTGTGCTAAATCTTTAACACTAATAGTTTCTGGAATTGTAATTTCAGTAAGTTTAAAGATTTTTTGTTTTGACTTTTCTTCTCCTTTTGCTTTCTTCTTACCTTTTCTACCTCTATTATTTGATAAATCATAATAATCTAACATGCTATCTTCTTGATCTTCAAACATTCCAGATAAATTATTTCTTTGTTTTAAATTATTTAATTTGTTTTCATTAATAGCTTCATCTTGATTTCTTCTAGATGTTTTCTTTTTTGTAGTTCTATTTTCATCAAACTTATTATTATTCTTCTTTTTATCAAGATTTCTATTAAATTCTCTAGCTGACTTTTCTTCTATATTTGAATCAACAGACATTATTTCTTTGATATTTTTTTCTATTCCTCTTTCATCTAAAGGACGTCTTTGACCAAATTTATTGTTATTATAACCATTTCTATTTTGATTATTAAATCTATTATTCTGGTAATTGTTATCTCTTCTTTGGAAATTGTTTTGTCCTTCTCCACCTCTTTGATTATTCCTGAAATTTTCTCTTCTATTATTTTGGAATGAATTATCAGAATTATTTTTAGAATCTTTATAATTTCTTTTATCTTGATAATTTCCTCTATTTTGTTGTTGATTATATGGTCTGCTTTCATTTCTAGGTTGTGGTTCTTTTCTTTCTTGAGGTTGAATTGAAGTTTTATTTTGAGCTTGAGTATTATTTGTTGTTTCTGTTTTAGATTTTTCAATTTTTTCTTGAGATTCTACTTCATCATTCACAGGCTTTTGTTCAGCTTTTGGTGTTTCTTTCTTTTTACCTAATCCAAATAATTCACTAACTGTCATAGGTTTCTCAGGTTTATTTCTATAAACTATGTTATAATCTCTATTTTGATTTCTTTGAACAAAAGGATTTTTATTATCCTCTTTTTTCTCGACCTTTCTTTCTTCTTTCTTAGGCTCATCTTGTATGATAACCTCTCTACGAATAATTACTGGATTATCTTTTTTAGTTTTCTCCTCATGTTTTTTTTCTAATTTTTTAGGCTTATTTTCAGTTTCATTGTTATCTTCTTTAAGCTTTTTAACATCTTCATCTGATACAACACTCAAATGACTTTTTAATTCTATTCCCATTTTTTTAGCTTTTTCTAATAAATCTTTACTTGAAACATTCATTTCTTTTGCAAGCTCATATAATTTAATTTTGCCCAATAATTTCACCCCCATTAATATGTTTTCTTAAATTTTCATAAATTTCATTACTAATTTCCATTTCAAATGTTCTTGAAATTCTTTTATTTTTAATAGCTTTATTAAGACATTCTTCAGAATTACATATGTATATTCCTCTACCATCAGCTTTACCGAGATAAATCAATTTTTATTTCATTATTTTTATTCTTAACAATTCTAATTAATTCTGTTTTATCTTTTTTAGAATTACATCCTATACATGTTCTTTGTGGTAATTTCTTCACGTTCTAATTTCCTTTCTCAATTTAGTCTTCAGCCTCTTCTTCACTTTCTTCGTTCTCGTCATTTTCTTGATTATTCATCAATATTTCTCTAAATTGGCTTTCAGATTTTATATCAATTTTCCAGTTTGTAAGTTTGGCTGCAAGTCTAGCATTTTGCCCTGCTTTACCTATTGCAAGAGAAAGTTGATCATCTGGAACTATAACTTGTGCAAATTTCTCATCATAATTTGCATCTACAGCCATAATTTTTGCTGGAAGTAAACTTGAAGCTATGAAAATTGAAATATCTTCATTCCATTCAATAACATCAATTTTTTCTCCATGTAGTTCATTAATAACATTTTGTATACGTATTCCTTTTTGCCCTACACAAGAACCTACTGGATCTATATTAGGATCTGGTGAAAATACTGCAACTTTACTTCTTTTACCAGGATCTCTTGAAACACTTTTAATTTCAATAAG
>DOYA01000134.1:4231-7130 GCA_003518755.1 Clostridiales bacterium
TTTCAAATTCTAAAAGCTTTCTAACAAAATCAGGATGACTTCTTGAAACAATAACTTGTGGTGAACCTTTTTCTCCTTTTTCAACATCAACAACTACAGCTTTAATCTTGTCATTTACATTATATTGTTCTGTAGGTATTTGTTCTTTTAGAGGCATAATTCCTTCAAGTCTTCCTAAATCCATTATAACAATTCCTCTTTCTGCTTTTTGAATAGGTCCTGAAACAATTTCTCCCTTTTTATCATTATATTCAGTAAATACTATTTCTCTTTCAGCTTCTCTAATTTTTTGTACTATAACTTGTTTTGCAGTTTGGGCTGCAATTCTTCCAAAATTTTTTGGAACTATTTCAACTTCAATAGTATCTCCTATTTTTGATGATTTGTTTATTTTTTTTGCTTCTTTTAAACTTATTTGATTAATTGAATCTTCTGGGCTTTCAACTATCTCTTTAATTGCATATACATGAGTTGCTCCTGTTTTTTTATCCATTTCAATTTTTACATTTTCTTGTGCATCAAAATTTCTTTTATATGCTGTAACTAATGCTGTTTCTATTGATTCTAACAAATAATCTTTTTTTATTCCTTTTTCATTTTCTAATTCTTCTAGAGCTAGTATTAGCTCTTTGTTATCTATTGCTTTCATTTTCCTACCATTCCTTTCCTAATATATTTGTTGAAAAATAATTATAATTCTTTTCCAACGTATATATTCTTATTTTTATTTTAATCTGTATACACAGTCTTCACTTGTGATATATTTTTTCTATCAATGTTAATAATTTCATCTGTTTTTATTTTTAAAATATCATCTGTTACATCATCTAAATTACCTATGTAATTTTTATTTCCTTTATCATCTTTTTTGAACAATTTTACTTCAACAATTTCTCCCTTAAACTTTTTTAACTGCCAATCTTTTCGAAGTAATCTTTCTATTCCTGGTGAAGAAATTTCTAAAAAGTATTGTTCTTTAACTAAGTCTGCTTCATCAATTATGTCTTTTACTTCATCATTTACTTTTTCACAATCATCCAAAGAAATCCCTTTGTTATTATCAATAACAATTCTTAAAATCCTGTTTGAGCCTTCTTTCAAAAATAAAACATCATATAACTCATAACCTAAATTTTCAATTTTATCTTTTACTAAAGCTTCAACACTTTCTTCAATTTTTGACAAATATATACCTCCCTTAATTATTTATTCTTAACAAGACTTAAGAGCGGGATTTTTGCTCCCGCTCTTACTCTCTTTATTATGCTTTAACTATTATACCCCTTTTTTTCAATAAATGCAAGTGGTTTTGGAAATTTTTTCTAAATTCTCGCTTCACAAGTTAAATTTATTCCTAAACTCTTTAACACATTCATTTCAGATTTTTCAATTATATATGTTACATGTGCTTCTGTACTATGTAATAATTCAAGGTTTTTCAAAGTTTTTTCAATTATAGGATTTATACTTGAACATACACTTAATGCAATTAAAACTTCTTGTACATTTAAACAATATGATGTTCTATAAGATGTATTTTTCTTAATCTCAAATATTTTTTCTAATATGTCTGTTGAAAGTAAATGCACATCATCTGGTATATTATTTATTTCTTTTAATGCATTTATAAGCATTGCACTTGATGCACTAAGCAGTTCTGATTGCTTACCTGTAATGATTTTTCCATCATTTAGTTCTATTGCAATAACTTCTTGACCGTTTTTCTTCTTTGGCGTCTAATGCTACTTTTGCAACTTTTCTCATATCTTTAGATAGATTTAATCTATTCATCAATATTTCAATTCTATCTACTTCTTCTTTAGAACATAGTTCTTGTTTATAGTTTGCAAGAGCATTATAATATCTTCTAATAATTTCCATATTTGCAGCATCACGAACCACCTTATCATCTGTGATACATTTACTAATCATATTAACTCCCATATCTGTTGGAGATTGATATATTACTTTACCTGTAATTTTAGTTAGTATATTTTTTAAAATTGGGAATGTTGAAATATCTCTATTGTAATTAACTGCATTTTTGTTATAGGCCTCTAAATGAAATGAATCAATCATATTAACATCACCTAAATCTGCTGTTGCAGCTTCATAAGCAACATTGACAGGATGCATTAAATTAAGATCCCATACAGGAAATGTTTCAAATTTTGCATATCCTGCTTTTACTCCTCTTTTGTTTTCATGATATAATTGTGATAGTGCTGTACCAAGCTTTCCACTATTTGGACCTGGTGCTGTAACAATCACTAGTTTTTTTGTTGTTTCTATATATGGATTTTTTCCATATCCTTCATCACTAACAATTCGTTCGATATCATTTGGATATCCTTCTATTGGTCTATGTATATATGACTTTATTCCTTTTTGCTTTAATTTTTCTTCTAGATTTTTAACAGTTTTTTGCCCTGTAAACATTGTAATAACAACACTATTTACTAAAATATCTAAATCACTTAAATTATCTATTAGTCTTATTAATTCCATTTCATAGCTAATACCATAATCTTCTCTCATTTTGCTTTTTTCAATATCATTTGCATTTATACAAAATATAACTTCTGATTGATCCTTTAGTTTTTCTAATAAACGTATTTTGTTGTCTGGCTCAAATCCTGGTAAAACTCTGCTTGCATGAAAATCATCAAATATTTTACCACCAAATTCTAAATAAAGTTTATCAAACATATTAATTCTTTCTTCAATTTTTTCAGCTTGTACTTTTAAATATAATTCACTATCAAATCCTTTTTTCATATAATTACTACCTTTCAAAAATAAAAAAGATTTAAAACAACCTAATTTATAAGGTTTTTTTTAAATCTATAAAATAGTATAGCATTTTATTTTTTCAAAATCAAGAATTTTGTTTGAATTT